>CBDUSZ010000049.1:0-16224 GCA_965370015.1 uncultured bacterium
TGAGATATATAGCGGCATTTTGAGACAAACTAATTTTGGCAATAAAAATTAACCTGAGTCTGGCCGCGACGCATAAGTCAGGCGCCATTGATAGGGAAGCCGGCTGGCCTGCAAACGAACCGGTAAATGCAAAGTTTTAACCGTATTGCAATCGAATAATTTTTCCGAAATACTCAATCCTTTGGCGCTAAGAGCTCGACGCAGCTGTGGCTTTGCCGGAGCGTTATGTAGACACCGGTTCTTTAGATCGCTCCTCCAGCAACCCGGTCAACCAGTCAGGGTCCATTTCTGGGACTGACGAAAGCAGTAACTGGGTATAGTCCGGGAAGGGTGGTGACAGGATCTGGCTTTTCATACCCTGTTCGACTACCTGGCCCTGAAACATGACTACAATTTGATCCGAGATCGCTTTTACCGTAGCGATGTCGTGGGTAATGAAGATATAGCTGATATTCAGTTCGCGTTGTAGCCTCAGCAGTAAATCCAATATGCCTTTCTGGACTATCTGATCCAGTGCAGAAGTCACTTCGTCGCAAATAATCAAATCTGGATTAGCGGCCAGTGCCCGGGCGATACATATACGTTGTTTCTGCCCACCCGATAATTCGCCGGGAAAACGGTCAATAAAACTTTCGTCGAGCTCGATCAGGTCAAGTAGTTCCAACAACCTTGCGTCGCGTTCTTTACCTTTCAAACCGAGGTAAAATTCCAGCGGTCGGCTAATGATCTCACGAACCGTATGTCGCGGGTTCATCGCGGTATCAGCGGATTGATAGATCATTTGTATTTGTCGAAGCTGCTCGATACTGCGGTCTTTCAAAGCCGGGGGCAGGGGTTCACCATTAAAAAATACCTTACCGCTCATCGGTGGCAGCAATCCGGTAATAACTCTGGCAGCAGTTGATTTGCCCGAACCGGATTCACCGACTATTGCTACCGTGCGACCTCGGGGTATGTTTATAGAAACATTATCCAAAATCTTGATGCCTCCACCATAACCCGCGACGACCTTGTTAATTTGCAATATGATATCTTCGGATTCTTCTTCCTTTTTTTCGATTGATCGAACTGCCCATAAAGACTTGGTGTAATCTTTTTCCGGATCTGAAAGCATCTTGCGTGTGTCTGCGAATTCAACAGATTCACCGTATCTCAATACTTTGATCACGTCGGCCATTTGTGCAACCACTGCGAGATCGTGGGTAATATAAATAGCGGCGGTATTGTATTGCTCGACAATCAGACGCATTGAAGCAAGTACTTCCACCTGGGTAGTGACGTCGAGTGCTGTGGTCGGTTCGTCGAAGATAATCAAATCAGGTCGTGACGACATCGCCATCGCAGTCATCACGCGTTGTAATTGACCTCCGGAAACCTGGTGCGGGTAGCGCTCACCAATCTGATCGGGATGGGGCAGTTGTAGATCTTGAAATAGTTTTCGGGCATCGGACCTGGCTTCGGAATCAGGGCGAAGGCCATGTCGAACTGTTGCTTCGACTGTCTGATCAATCAAGCGGTGCGATGGATTGAAAGAGGCTGCCGCAGATTGCGCAACATAGGCAATTCTAGATCCTCGTAAACTACGTTTTACCTGATCGGAAGCATTTAATAAATCGATACCGTCAAAGATAATGGTTCCGCCGGTGAACTTGCAGCCCGGCCTTGCAAAACCCATCGCCGCCAGGCCCAGGGTCGATTTGCCGGCGCCTGATTCACCGATCAGGCCTATCACCTCCCCGCGGCGCAATGTCAGGTCTATGCCTTTGATTATCTTGTGCCAGCGATCGTCGCTATAGCCTTCGATTTTAATATCCCGCATTTCCAGCAGGATATCGCCTTTTTCTCCTCTGTTATTAGTGCTCATCGCGTAATCCACTTGTTTTGTGCAGGAACCAGTCGACCACGAAGTTAACTGCAACAGTGAGCAGCGCAATCGCAGCTGCGGGAAGCATAGGCGTTAGAGCCGCGGTAAGATCATATTCGGCGAACTGAATCAAACCTGCCGTTTCCCGAACCATCGATCCCCAGTCGGCGGTCGGGGGCTGGATACCAACACCGAGAAACGATAGAGCAGCGATGGTGAGAAACACAAAACAAAAGCGTAAACCAAATTCTGCTACCAGCGGTGGCATGATATTAGGTAAAATTTCTCTACGCATAATCCAGCCCATGCCTTCGCCGCGAAGTTTGGCGGCTTCAACGTACTCCATCACCACGACATTCAGAGCCACCGCACGTGTGATACGAAATACCCGCGTCGAGTCGAGAATAGCAATAATGATAATTAAATTTGTTGCACTCGAGCCGAAAATCGACAACAGCATCAAGGCGAATATAAGACTCGGTATGGCCATCAGGACATCTACCGATCGACTCAGCAAGTGGTCTAGCCAGTTACGGCTAATAGCGGCTGCCAAACCCAGTGTTCCACCGATGAGGAATGCCAGGAATGTCGTCGCTACAGCGATCCCAATAGTATTTCGAGCACCGTAAATCAGGCGCGATAATATGTCGCGGCCCAATTGATCGGTGCCAAACATGAACTCTCCACCCCATGGCGCATACGACATTTCAAATATTTCCGACTCGCCGTAAGGAGCGAGCAGCGGGGCGAATATCGCCACCACCAGGTAAATGGTAATCACTGTCATACCAAACAGCGCAGTGGGAGGGGCAGATTTCAGGCCTCGCCAGATATTTTCGACCAGTGTGCGTTTGGCCTTGATCTGACCAACTTCGCCTGCTGCCGAATAGCCTTCTTCTCCAGCACTCATATTAGTTTTCTCATCTTGGGTGTAATAGTCTGGGATTGGATATTATCGAAACGATATCCGCAAACAGGTTTAACAGGATATAGGTCGCAGCGAATATTATTGCGCATCCCTGTACTACCGGAACGTCTCGACTGGTTACCGCGTCTACCATCAACTGCCCTATACCCGGATACACAAATACAACTTCCACCACCACGACACCGACCACAAGATAGGCTAGATTAAAGGCGATAACATTGACGATCGGTGCCCAGGCATTTGGTAGTGCGTGGTGCAAAATAATATTAGATTTTGATACGCCTTTGAGATCTGCCATTTCGATATACGGGCTTGCCATCAGATTAATGATGGCCGCTCGGGTCATGCGCATCATATGGGCGACGATAACCAGTGTCAGGGTCAGAGCAGGAAGTGCGGACAGGTAGACACGTTCGACGAATGTGGCATCCGGCGATATATTGGCCAGTGAAGGGAATATCTTGTTTAACGATGCGAAGAACAGTATTAACAGGTAAGCAACGAAAAATTCAGGAAATGAAATCGAGGTTAGTGTAACTGCGTTAACCACTCGGTCGTAGATAGAATTTCTGTAAAGTGCCGCGGTTATACCGAGAAACAATGATAGAGGTACCGCAATGATAGCGGCCATACTAGCCAGAAATAGCGTGTTGTTCAATCTGGGTGCAATTAATTCGGCAACATCCCGGGACCGGTCAATTCCGGAGCTAGCCCTACCCGAAAATGAATTACCCATATCACCTGTTAGCACACCACCTAACCAGTCGAAGTAGCGTTGGTACATCGGTAAATCGAGGCCTAATTCTTTTCTAAACGCGGCAACGGTTTCGGGTAGTGCCGATTGCCCCAGTATTGCTTCGCCAAAATCACCCGGTAATAATTCTATCGAGCTAAAGATAATCATAGAGACAACGATTAGAGTAAGCAGACCCAACCCCAGTCGTTGTAATACAGTAGTTATGACAGGATGCACGTTATCTGGTCCTCGATATTGAGTTTGAAATCAGGGGATTTCAGCCATTATTCTTTAATTACCCAACGCTTCCAGGCAGGGTTTAATGTACTTATTCGAACGATATGGTGATGGGCGATGCCCATCACCATATTTCTGACTAAACTCTATGGCTTAGCTTAAACATACCACCAACGCTCGGCACTCTTGTTGCCATCGTCTTCCCAGTTGCCGGCCACCTTGTCAGGGTGTCCCACCTTTTTACTCAGGGCATGGATATGATTGGCAAACATGGGTACCAGTGATCCACCATCGTCGTTCAGCAGAGCCTGGCATTCATAGTACATTTCACGACGCTTGTTGGTATCCAGTTCTGATCGCGCCGCCAGCACCAGCTTGTTAAAACGATCCGGAGCCGGGCCAGTGCGCCAGGCGGTGTCGTTCCACTCGCCGTTGGCCATATAGGCTGCGGTAAACATCCAGTCTTCTGTCGCACGCCCACCCCAGTAGCACGCTCCCCATGGTTTCTTGTTCCAGACATTGGCCCAGTAGCCATCTTTTGGTTCGCGTATGACATTTATATTGATGCCTGACTTAGCGGCAGAATCCTTGATCAGCAGGGCCGCATCAACGGCTCCGGCAAAAGCGGCATCCGAAGTACTCAAGTCCAGTTTGACTCCTTCCATACCTGCCTTTTTAAGGTGAAAACGTGCCTTGTCCGGATTGTATGTCCGTTGTGGTAAATCGCCATTATGATACGGATTTGCAGTCGAGATCGGGTGATCATTACCCTGGGCGCCATGGCCGACCAGAATTTTCTTCACCAGCTGCTCACGGTCAACCGACAGTTTAACCGCCATGCGTAGGTCATAATTGTCGAACGGTGCCGCGTCAACACGCATTGGGAAGGTGTAATGCAGCGTACCGGTTACTTCGAGTATTTTCAGACTGCCAACTCGTTGTAACAAATGCACGGTTTTTGGATCAACACGATTGATCATATCGACGTCACCATTCATGATCGCGTTTTGTCGTGCTGTGGTATCCAGCAAAGCAATGGTTTCCACTTCGTCAAAGTGTGCCCTGTCGGATTTGAAGTAGTTAGGATTGCGCTTGAATGTAACACGTACACCTGGCTCAAAATTCTCGATAATGTAGCCGGCGCAACCAACACCTGCTTCCCAGTTCATTTTACCGTCCATCGCAGGTAAGATAGGGAGGTGGTAGTCAGACAGGATAAATGGAAAGTCAGCATTACCTGCTTTGAGATTGAAAGTCACTTCGTATTTGCCATTCGCTTTTATGCTATCAACCGCGGCAAGCAATGACTTACCCGCAGACTTGGTTTCCTCTCCGCGATGGTGGTTCATTGATGCGATAACATCTTCGGAAGTTACGGTTTTGCCATTGTGAAACTCTACGCCCTTGCGCAATTTGAACGTCCAGATTTTTGCATCGGGGCTTGCTTCAAAACTTTCTGCCAGTTCGGGGATTATCTGGCCGTCGGCATTAACTTCGGTCAAGCAACTAGCGTAGGTATAAAGCATGTTTTGGGTAAAGCCGTTCTCATGCGTGCCCGGATCCAGCGTATCGGTAGTCGAACCGAAGGCAAATCCCTGTCTAAGCCTACCGCCTTTTTTCGGAGTCGCGGCCTGGACTGACTGGGTAAGCAGGGAGGTTGCGAAAGAAGCTGTGATGCCCAAAGCTGCAGCGCGTTTCATAAATTCGCGTCGATCCAGGCTTCCCTGGGCCGCCGATTTTGCTAAGTCTTTGATGTCTAACATTTTTTATATTCCTCAAGATTATTAAATTATAATTTAACAGTCCATGTAGATAATGTCCTGAAATTGACTTCTGGCATGTTTTATTTTATTACAGTTGTTATGTAACATGAGTTGCCACAGTTTTAACACGAACCCTATGGCAAGATCAATTTTAATTATCCGGAAAGATTATAATGCCTAAAGTTGTTGATCACCAGCAAATGCGCGAACAGTTAGCGGAGATTGCTTGTCGGTCGATTTCGAATAATGGACTCGAAAATACAACGATGCGCGAGCTGGCAAAGGCGGCCGGGTGCACGACCGGGCTGATCACACACTATTTTCCTAACAAGAATGCGCTGTTAATTGCCGCCATTAGATATGCAGCTGGCAAACAACTGGCCAGAATGGAGGAAGCGACTAATAATAGCCCTTTGGATCTGGTATCGATTTTTTCGCGTAATCTGCCATTTCTTGAAGATGACAAGATTGCAATGAACGTGTGGCTTGCACTATGGAATAAATCGCATATAAATACCGAGTTGGCTGCTGTTCAACGGGGCATACATCGTCAATATCTCCAGTTGTATCAACATGCCCTGGCAGATGCTGGCGTAGTGAATGACGAAAAAAAAGCCTTAGCCCAGGCAGAACGTTTATTGGCATTTATCAATGGTATTTCGATCCAGGTATTGCAAGACACCACTCAATGGCCTGTCGATCGACAAATCTAGGAATTGAAATATTTTCTATTACACTTGTTTCCTGACTGGATGACTGCGCATTGATACCCTGCAGGCGTAGTCCTTGCAGTAGATTTGAACAAGGGTCGAATTGCTATAGATAGGTGTTAACAACTGCGGATGATATCCGCTCGTGTTTCAGTTAAAGTTGCACCCTTCGCGAAAGATTTCTAGCCAACTAAAATAACCTGCAATCACGACGCAAATTTAATTACTCTGGCTAAACGAAAACACTGATGATATTCATGCCTGTGATACTGGAACTTCCTTGTTTAGCCCCCTAAGTGCGGTTTTTTCTTTATTGCTGAGTTACGGATTGTTGTTACTGGCGAACGGCCTGTTTAGTACCTTTATGGGGAAATCATGGATTGTTCCGGGGTTTGAGCCTTTTTATGCTAATACGATCATTGACACCAGGGTTTTATTACCCACGAATATTGGCAAACCTTCCTCATCAGTAAACTGGTCAATGAATTTGATGATTTATAATGACGCGGCAGAATCAATGCCAGACTGATATCTGACGTAGATGACTGAATAAATGATTTAAATGCCCCCTTTGACAAAACACCAGCGATTCTTACTAGGCTCGCTGTCGCTTGGCCATTTAACCAATGACTGGGTAGCAGGTACTATTTGGCTGCTCGCTCCGGCTATTGCGGCGAGTATGAATCTGGGGCCGACCGAGGTTGGCCTGATACTGACGATCAATGGTCTGGGTGCCGGCCTTGCCTATATTCCAGCGGGGATTCTTGCCGATCGATCAAGTAAGCCCGGATATTTGATGCTGCTGAGTTTCTGGTGGGTTACCATCGGCTATTGGTCAGCGACATTGGTACCCGGGTTCTGGGCAATCACCTTGTTGCTGGCATTCGGGGTTATGGGCGATGCCTTTTGGCACCCGGTCGCAACTGGAGTGCTGGTCAAAGAAATGCCGCAAAGGCGAGCGCAGGTACTCGGTATTCACGCCGTGGGTGGCAGCATCGGTGCCGACGTTCTGGGCCCGCTGGCGACTGGCTTTTTGCTCGGATTTTTTGACTGGCAAACCAGCCTGCAAATATTGGTGATTCCAGCTGCAATAATGGGTTTTATGTTTATTCCAATAGCGAGTCGAATTGGTACCAAAACCAGCCATAGCTTAAAAACCATAGACCTGAAAGGGCTGGCCAAACGTTGGTCACATAGATCTGGAATACAACTGATTGTGGTTATGGTTCTTTACAACATGGCGTTGATTGCTATTCTCGCTATGACGCCGCTTTATTTGCAGGTCAAACATGGACTATCCCCCTTTGGTGCAGGCGGGATATTCGCTGCCATGTTATTAATCGGGGCTGTTTTCCAGCCGTTTGTCGGCAAATATACCGATCGTAAAGGTCGTAAACCACTGATCCTGATAACCCTTATATTGAGTAGCTTATTCACCTGTTTGGCCGGGTTAAGCTCGAGTTTAATCTGGCTAATCGCAGGCCTGATACCAGCAGCCGCATTGCTCACTAGCATACGACCGGCAGTGCTCGCTGCGGCTGTTGATTATTCGGGAAAGTCCGAGGCAACCACACTCGGAATTGTATTTACCGTGCTAGACGGAGTTGGTATGTTGGGGGCGTTGTTTGCAGGATTGATTGGTGAGTTATCCTTGAATTATGCGTTTTTACTCGCCGCCTGGTTTGCCATGTTGTCGGCCATAATTTGTTTTGGATTGAAGTTTGATTTTGGTGATCAACCGCCAACAGGCTAGTTGTTAAGTTTATTTTTAGGCAATAACGGCGAATAAGCCCATTCGTTATAGGTCGTTTCACCGCGAAACCAGGCGCTATCATTATACGTCGGTTGATAATCCCAGGGTTCGACTTCACCGGTTTGGAAAGCCTGGTTAATCAACTGTCGGCGTGACTGGCTAAGCCTGACCTGCTGGTTAATGGTGTCGCTATCCCATTTTTCTTCGACATGCGCTTTCATTTCGTTACGAATTTTTAGATAGTCGGGATGCTCGGCGAGGTTATTTAACTCATTGAGATCATCGGCCAGATTATACAACTGGTCAGGGTAGTTTTTGCAGTAGGTGAATTTATAGTCACCCTGGCGCAGCATGAAGATCGGCGCCGGGGTGCCTTCGCAGGTGAGTTCGGCATAGAGGTTCCGTGTCGGTTGTTTTCTATCAAGCATATTTAATAAATTGTCACCGTCTAGCGTTTCTATGGTTTCACAATGCTGATCGGGCGAAACGATGGCCAGTAAGGTTGGCAATAGATCGACCAGTGATACTAACTCACCGACGCGCCTGGCAGAACCGAGCTGTGGTGCGTGAATCAACAAAGGTACTTTTAAGGCAGGTTCGAAGAAGTTTTTCTTTAACCACATACCACGTTCACCGAGCATTTCGCCATGGTCAGAAGTGAATATGATGACGGTATTATCCGCCAAACCACTAGCATCAAGTATGGCGAGAAGTCTGCCAATTTTTTCGTCGATAAAACTGATAGCACCATAATATGACCGACGCACGCGGATAATTTCATCATCGCTAACCACACGGTCGCTCAAGCCCGATTGTCTTAACAATATCTGGCTATGCGGGTCATGCTGAGCTATCACCGATGCAGGCAACGACGGCAAAGGAATCTCGACCCCTTCGTATAAATCCCAATATTGTTGCTGACACAGATAAGGATCGTGCGGATGGGTAAATGAAACCTGCATAAAAAATGGCTGCGTACTATTAGCTTTGGCCAGTTCGAGCAATTTGCTCTCTGCTTCGAATGCGACGCGTTGATCGTACTCGATCTGCGGGCTATTAAGACAAACCCCGGAGATATCAAACATACGAGAATCGGTAACATCCTGATGCATGGTTTCGCGCCAGTTAGCAGTCCATTGAAAGTCCCCCGGGTATATATCGGAAGTCAAACGTTGTTCGAAACCGTGCAACTGATCGGGACCGACAAAATGCATCTTGCCACTGAGAACCGTGTAATAACCCAGGCCTCGCAAATAATGTGCATAAGTCGGGACACTCGATGGGAATTCGGCACCATTATCGAAGGCGGCAATTTTTGAAGGCAGCAACCCCGCGGCCATGGAAAAACGGGAAGGCGCGCATAAGGGATAATTGCAATAGGCATTGTCAAAAACGAATCCTTCGCTCGCCAATCGATCCAGATTGGGCGTCTGGCAAGCCGGGTTGCCATACATGTGTAGAGCCGAAGCCGCTAGCTGATCAACCTGGATAAAAAGGATATTAGTAGCTCTATTATTTTCGCTTGTCATGTATCGTGTTACCTGAGATTAGAGTAGTTTTAAGCGATTTTTTATTATTGTACCGGTATTCGGCTATGAACAGATTTACCGTCATTTTAGCTGGCTCATTTCAAATCCAGGCCAATAGTTTTATCAAATAAGGAATTCAGCCATAAAATAGCAACCTGTTTAGCTAACGATATAAATCTTACCCACCAAAATCGAACTAATTTGCGACGATCAGTTCACCCAGACTAATGCCTATACTTACTTGTGGTTGAATATCATCTTCGTTTGCCGTTCCGTAGCTAAAAGCGAGTAACAGCGAGAGTTACTACATTATAAATTCAGGCTCAAAATCCTCCTATCCAGGCGAATTCAGATGATCCTTGATAATCGCATACAACTCTGGCCTATGCGCCCTAATCTCCTCAACACTAAGCCCCTCGAGTGAATGTGGATACTTCAGCCACTGCTCGGTTTCGTGCAGATAATAATCGGGAGCTTTGCCGATTTTGTTGCGGGTAGGTTTGTAATAGGGCACCGCGACGCGAATTTCATGGGGGGTATTTAGTCTTGCTTTGTCGCGCAAATGTGCAATCACCGACTGGATCGTCAGCCCTGTGTCAAATACATCATCGACAATTAGCAGGCTATCTTCCTGCTTACAGTTTTTGATCAGGTAATTCATGCCGTGAATGCGGATTTCGTTGGACCGGCCGTCTATGCCCTGGTAGGAGGACGTGCGTATTGCGATGTGGTCGGTCTCGATGCCAAACCAGGAAAGCAATTCCTGTACTGCAATTCCCATTGGCGTACCACCGCGCCAGATCGCAATAATGATGGTTGGGCGAAATCCGTCTTTGATTATTCGGGCGCCCAGCCTGAAGGAGTCTTCTAGCAACTCCTGTGCGCCGATATAGTGTTTTCCACTCATTGATCGTTCCGGGGAGTGAAGGCGGAACAGGGATGTTTGAGGGATAGGAATATTGGCATCGTCGACGTATCATAGCTGCTTAGATTTTTCTGGGATACGAGTTTTTTGAAAAAAAGATATATCGAAGAGCAGGAGTTACTGGAAGACTCTTACCGATTGGCGGTGAATATTTATCAGAGTGGTTATCGGCCTGACTTTATCGTCGGGGTATGGCGTGGAGGTTCGACAGTGGGCATCTATGTCCAGGAATGCCTGCAATACCTCGGAGTTGAAACAGATCACATCGCTATTCGAACTTCTTATCGTGGTATGGAAGATTATCTTCAAAAACTCGAGCAGGGTGGTGAAGTTCGCGCCCACGGCTTGCAGTATCTGTATGAAAACTTGAACGCCGACGATGCCCTTCTAATCGTCGATGATGTCTATAGCACCGGTCGTAATGTGGCAGCGGTGATCGATAGACTGGAGGCAAAAACCAAGCGCAATATGTCTCAGGATGTCAGGGTTGCCGCGCCTTATTATAAGTCTGGCTTTAATGAGGGTAATCGTGAGCCTGATTATTACCTGCATGATTATGAAGGCTGGCTGGTATTGCCTTATGAGCTCACAGGGCTCAGCGATGACGAAATTGCCGCTAACAAAGCCTGGATAAAACCCATCCTCGACGAACTCGAACCGCTGCGATTGAAACAGAAAAACTAGTCACGAGTAAGGTTAAATAATTGGGAGTATTTATACCCCGTTAATGGTTGGTCAAAAAGAAACCAGATTAAGCCGAATTCGCGATTGAATAGCATGGCCACTAGTGATAACTTCCGCCGAATTGAAACCGATCTGTATTTGGAAATTGTATGAAGTTTTCGTCACTCACCGAAAGGGTCAAAGGCAGTGCTGCTGATGTCTGGGATTCGCATTACAACGCGATGCAAGCCAGGCAACAGGGTGAGGACGTAATCATATTAAGTGTTGGAGATCCCGACTTTTCGACACCCGCACCGATCGTTGAAGCAGCTGTTTCAGCCTTGCGCGGGGGCGATACGCATTATACTGGTGTAATCGGTAATTCAGATTTACGTCAGTGTATTGCGCAACGCCATCAGGCGGTCTGCGGACAGGTTGTTAATGAAAACAATGTTGCGGTCACTTCCGGTGCTCAAAACGCACTTTTCGCCACCTCGTTATGTATCAGTGAAAAGGGTGACGAGATCATAGTATTGCAGCCAATGTATGTGACTTATGAGGCCACTGTACAGGCATCTGGGGCAACACTGGTACCCGTGGTACTCGATGCTGAAAGTGGATTTCGACTGGATGCCAGGCGATTACGTGCGGCAATTACGCCGAAAACGCGGGCTATTTACTATGCCTCGCCAAGTAATCCCACCGGAATTATCTTGAAACCTGACGAACTTCAGGCCATAGCCGACGTTGCCATCGAGCACGATCTCTGGGTAGTGGCCGATGAAGTTTATGCCAATATCGTATTCGAATCAGAGTTTCGTCACATTGCTGGATTACCAGGTATGGCGGAACGCACGATATCAATCGGCAGTATGTCAAAGTCTTATGCGATGACAGGCTGGCGCACAGGTTGGTTGATTGCGCCCGAATCGCTCATCGAAAATATCAATAAGCTTTCACTGTGTATGCTTTACGGCCTGCCCGGTTTTGTTCAGCAGGCCAGTTTGTACGCACTTAATAATTGTGATGATGCAGTAACAGAAATGCGTGATATCTATCGTAGACGGCGTGATTTACTGCTAGAAAAACTGGCCTGCATTGCCGAATTGCAGACCCTGAAACCCGATGCCGGTATGTTTTTGATGGTTGATGTAAGAGGTACGGGTCTTGAGACATCTGAATTTGTTCAGCAGCTTTATCAATACGCTGGTGTATCGGTACTTGACGCCACTGCGTTTGGTGCCAGTGCAAAGGGTTTTGTACGTATTTCCTACACGACAGGCGAAGAAGAGTTAAGCGAAGCCTGCCGACGTATAGGCAGTTTTGTCGAATCTCTACGCCCGATTAGTCTAATGGCGTAACGAATGAATAATTCATCAATTTATGTTTTCCTCAGTCCAGTTCGATGCGCGGCAATTGATACTGATTTACGGCTAGCCGGTGATACTAGCGAAATCATTCTGCAGCACGGATCAAACGCAAACTTCGATGCAAAACGGCGATAATTACAGGCGCTGCTGGTGGTGCGGTGATGACGATCTTTACCGCCAGTATCATGATTGCGAATGGGGAGTGCCCATCCACGACGATCGGCTGCTATTTGAGTTTTTATGTCTGGAAGGTGCGCAGGCCGGATTAAGCTGGATAACCATATTGCGTAAACGCGAAAATTATCGTCGTGTTTTTGATCAGTTCGATGTGCACAAAATTGTGCACTATGACCAGAACAAGGTAGCCAGTCTGCTCGCAGACCCAGGTATCGTCCGAAACAGGCTAAAGGTAAATGGCACGATTAAAAACGCGCGTGCCTACCTGAAAATGGTTGATCAGGGAGAGTCACTCAATAACTATGTATGGAATTTTGTTGATGGTAAACCGATGCAAAATCGCTGGCAAACAATGAAACAGATACCGGCTAATACCACTATATCCGACGCGATGGCCAAAGACCTTAAACGGCGAGGTTTTACCTTTGTCGGCAGTACCATTTGTTACGCGTTTATGCAGGCGGCAGGTTTGGTTAATGATCATTTGATCGACTGCTACCGCCAGTCTGAACTTGACAGAGAATAGATTTGGGAATCGGCAGTAAAACCGTATCACGTACCCGGGTCATTGAATTCACCCCTTACCTGATGGTGTTTGCGATTGGTATAACCTGGGGAGTAACATTTTCACTCGCACGAATTGCTGCCGAAAGTGGAGCGCATCCGATTGGGCTAACCTTTTGGCAGGCAGCAGGTGGGGCATTGGTATTGTTACCAATTTGTCTTTTCCGACGGGCTTTACCCCGATGTAACTGGCAAAATATTAAACGTTTTACCGTGATAGCACTGGCTGGAACGGCTGTTCCAGGCATTTTGTTTTTCTATGCTGCAGCACATGTTCCGGCTGGGATATTGGCGATTTCAATCGCACTGGTGCCGATGTTGACCTATGCCTTTGCCTGGATACTCGGTATAGATAAATACTCAACCAAACGATTTTTGGGGATCGTACTTGGATTCGGTGCAATATTACTATTATCCCTCCCGGAAACCAGCTTACCCCACCCGGGTATGGTGAAATGGATGCTGCTGGCATTAATTGGCAGCGTGTTTTACACCATCGAGAATATTTATGTCGATATCTGTATTCCGCAAGGCACCGATTTGATTGCTTTGCTGACGGGGGGCTTATTAGTCGCGGCATTCATTCTCACACCATTGATTTATTTTCAGGATGCGTTTGTACCACTTCATTACCCGTTTCAAAGTGTTGAGTGGGCCATTATTACAATGGCTTTTGTCAGTAGCGCAGCTTATACCGCTTTCTTATATGTGGTGAAAAAATCGGGCTCGGTGTTTGCCAGTATGGCTGGATATATGATCACCCTTGCGGGCGTATTTTGGGGTATGATATTTTTTGGCGAATCGCATTCAGGCTGGGTGTGGGCAGCGCTGGTGCTGATGTTAGGTGGCATGGCGCTGGTAACGCCGCGCGCGCAGATTAGCCAGTGATGCATATGCAGGGGATTTCCGAAAACGAGGGAATACGATGTTAAAGGCCGAAGTTCAATACCTGGCGGAAGGTGGCAACGATGTTATTTATATCGCATCCAGCGCGGGTCGCAATGCCAATTTCTCGGTCAACAAGGGAATGGAATCTTTCATATTGGAGATAGCGGATGCACGCAATTTAGATGTCGATGAGGACCGAGATTCTAATACAGGCCTGGCCAAATGCGGGTTTATGCTGGTCGATGCGCCCTCAGCGGTTAAAAATTTTCTCGATAACGGCCAGATCTCTGATATCTACGATGCCGAGGTCACAGATATTCTCAAATCTATTACCGCTGCCAGTCGCGTACACATCTTCGACCACACCGTGCGCGCTTCGGATCCCGATATTCGACAAGCCAAACAAATCCGTGAACCTTCGACTCTGGTTCACAACGACTATACCGTAAAATCCGGATTCGTCTGCCTGGATGAAAATCTTGGCGAGGATGCGGAAATATTGAAACGGGGGCATTTCCAGATTATCAATTTATGGCGACCGCTGGTAGATCCGGTAGAAAGCTGGCCACTCGCATTATGCGATGCACGAAGTGTCGATGATGGCGACATGGTAGACGCCGAACGGCGGGCGCCCAATCACACCGGTGAAATTAGCCTCGCAACCCATAACCCGGAGCACAAATGGTTTTATTACGCGGATATGAATCCAAAGGAAGTGCTGGTGTTTAAAACCTTTGATTCAGAAAATGGTGGTCGAGGGCCGTATGCAATTCATACCGCGGTCGATATATCGGCGAAATTTCCGCATGCTGTTCCGCGCGAGAGTATCGAGACACGGGCTTTTGTATTTTATGATTGACAAAAGCCAGGATTATAAGCGTTGGCGCGTAGAGCATGAGGCTCTCTTCCAAATACGTCCTGACACAATGCTTTACAACTGATGCCGAATATAAATCGCTATAAGCATTTACTGGATAAACTCGGAATTCAGTTGCCCCATGCCGATTAGTCCGGACAGTAAAAGAAATCAGGCGCTGAAAGCGATCTGGGGGGCTGCTATCGCAGCAGTTTCCGGTCAGCAAGCGGTTGAAAATACGATTGCTGCCGATACGCCCTACCAGCCCGACCTGATTATCTCGATCGGTAAAGCCGCGGCCGGTATGTGCCAGGGTGCCCTGAATAGTCAGGATGAATCCTGCGAGGCTATCGTCGTCACCAAGCATCAACACGCCGACGACGATATTCGCTCGAACAGGAAAATTACCCTGATTGAGTCGGGTCACCCGATACCTGACCAGCATTCGCTGGAAGCGGGTGCGCTATTATTAGATAGGGTATGCAACATGCGCGAGGATAGCCGATTACTGGTGCTGGTGTCGGGCGGCGCGTCCGCGCTCGCAGAAGCCTTGCCCGAAGGGATGAGTCTGGCAGACCTGCAATCCATTGCCGATGAAATGATATCCACCGGCAAAACCATCGGTGAAATTAACCGCAGGCGTAAGGAAACGTCTTTGATCAAGGATGGTAAGTTGCTGCAACAGTTCCCGGGTGCTGAAATTCGTGTGTATGCGATTTCCGATGTCGAAGGCGATAGTATTTCGACCATCGGTTCGGGTATTGGTGATTGTTACCGCGCCCGCGCTAAAGCAAGTTCAAGCATCATTGCCTCTAATCAGATAGCGCGTGACAAGGCAGCTGAGACTGCTATAGCTTTAGGGTTTGAAGTTAAGCAAAACCAGGAATCGCTCTACGATGATGTGTTTGTGCTGGCTAAAGCGATGGGGCCGCAATTGCGAAATGCCGCCCCCGGAGTGTATATTCGTGGCGGAGAGCCGACCATCATGCTGCCGCAAAATCCCGGGCGCGGAGGGCGCAATCAAAGCCTGGCGCTAGCTTTATCCGAGTATATTTGCGGAAGAGATGATATATCGCTATTAGTGGCAGGCACCGATGGTTCTGACGGTCCTACCACAGCAGCGGGCGGTCTGGTCGATGGTAATACTTTTAATGACGCTGAAGCGGCGCGTCAGGCCTTACAAAATGCAGATGCTGGTTCTTATCTGGAACAACACGATAACCTGTTTGTCACCGGACCGACGAATACAAATGTGATGGAT
>CBDUSZ010000050.1:0-16211 GCA_965370015.1 uncultured bacterium
TTACGAGTATTGTTGTTTAGTTTGAAAAATTGCGCTGGCTTACTACTGCTAATTGGCGGATTAATGATGCTGGCATTACCGGGTCAAGGCATCCTCACTATCATCACCGGATTGCTATTACTGAATTTTCCAGGTAAGTACCAGGCCGAACGCTGGTTGCTAAAACGCCGCTATGTATACCAGGTGATTGCCTGGATCAGAAGAACAGCTGGCAAACCTGACCTGCTACTAGATAGTGATCAGAAATAACCACTATTTCATGGTCAATACTTTCGCCACATACTAAACTGGAGCACCTGTTACGCCACGAAACTATTTAGGTTAAGCCATGGTTTGGCCCTGTTTACACAGATCTATGCAGCATCTCCTGAGCAAATCGATGTCGATTATCAAACTCAATATTAAGCTCGTTTTGTTTGTGATTCCTGTCACTGGTCCTGTGATTCCAGTTTTACTGCTGTTTTGCTCACTACCGGTTCAGGCGATAAGTGCAAAAATAACCCCCCAGCCCAACTCGAATTTTATAATTGAACAGCTCGCACAGGGACTTGGCGTACCCTGGGGCATGGCATTTTTAAACCACAGGGAGTTAATTTTCACCGAACGCCGGGGTAATATCAAAATACTCAATCTCGATAACCTGAAAATCACTCCTTTGCAAGGTGCAGCCAAGGTAGTCGCTAAAGGGCAAGGTGGCATGCTTGATGTCTCCAAAGGTCCAGATTACGCGACACAGGGCTGGATATATTTCACCTACAGTAAAGCCACTGACTCTGGCGCAGTCACCACATTGGCGCGCGCCAGGCGCGAAGGCAATAAACTCACCGAATGGCAGGACTTGTTGCAAAGCTCTTCGGCTACGCATACCGGCCGGCATTTCGGTAGCCGCATCGCATTTGATGGCAAAGGGCACGTTTATTTTGGCATCGGCGATCGAGGCGAACGCGACAACGCGCAAAACCTGAGCAACCATGCTGGTTCGATTATGCGCCTCAGGCTAAATGGCAGCATTCCCGATGACAATCCGTTTTTAAACATCAGGAATGTGCGTGCAGAAATCTGGAGCTATGGTCATCGCAATCCCCAGGGACTTTTATACGATGCCACTAAAGGTATTTTGTGGTCGATAGAACACGGTCCGCGTGGCGGCGACGAAATAAATTTGATCCAAAAAGGACGTAATTATGGTTGGCCCGTAATCAGCCATGGCAAGGAGTACTGGGGCCCGGTGAGCGTGGGTGAAGGCACCGCAAAGGCCGGTATGGAACAACCGGTGAAAATCTATATTCCATCTATTGCACCGGGTAGTTTGCTGTTGTATTCGGGTGATGCGTTTCCAAAATGGCAAGGTAGCCTGTTTAGCGGTGCACTAAAACTCAGGCATCTCAATCGTGTCTCAATTTCAGCGGATAATAAAGCGATAGCCGAAGAACGCTTGCTAGAAGGCTTAAATGAGCGAATTCGTGCTCTCGTGCAAAGCCCCGAGGGCTGGATTTATTTCTCCACCGATAGCGGCAAAATAATGCGTATCAGACCGCGATCATGACAGCTAACAGGCTTGAGGAGTTCGATATCCAGTGCCCATATTGCTGGGAGACCATTCATGTCTTGATCGACTGCTCTGTTGAGATGCAGGAATATATCGAGGACTGCCAGGTTTGTTGCCGACCAATAGTATTCGATGTGCGGGTCGATGATGATGGTCGTCCGACAGTCGCCTTAAACAGCGACGCTAGTTAAGCAGTTGTGCCACTCATTTAAAGTGTGAGGAAACGCTTATTTATCTCGTCGCTAACACATGGTTCAACATTAACCTCTGTTACCAACGCGTAAGAAGGGCCACTGCGAATATTTTCAAGCACCGATAAAACCGCCAGTTCCTCTCCCTGAAGCAGGAATTCGACGCGCCCATCCGACAGGTTTCTTGCATAGCCGCATACCGCTAGCGAATCTGCATGTTGCTTGACAAAATATCTGAAACCAACACCCTGCACCCTGCCCGACACATAACCCTTGACGCTATGCACGATACTCACCCGGCCCTCACTGAACTGATGCCAGGTTGCTGGCTACAGGTGACCAGATGCACTTTCGAACGCATGCCTAACCCTGATGTAATCTCGCATTGATAGCCGCTTGCTGCGCAGACCAAAATTCAGCCCACTGACCCAGTAGTTTCAACCCGGCCTTTTGTTCGCCTGGATCTCCAGCTTCGATGCCAAGCCGGTAAGTCTCAACACCCTTGACGAAATAGCGCTGATAGTAGGCACCGAGACGAACATCAAGCGAATCGAGAAAGTCATTTTTCACCTGAAACGCCAGCATCATGCCCTGATCCATGGCTTGCAGTGCCTGGGAAATTTTTTCTTGGCTTAGTCCATCGCCCTGTAGCTCACGGCCAGCCTGCTCAACCAGTCTAAGCGACTCGAGAAAATAATACTTCTGGGTCTCCGACAAGGTGTTATCGTCATCCTTTCCCGAACAGGCTGCCAACAAGATTGTTATCAGCAAAATCCAGAATAGGCGATTCACGATCATGGGGACCCTAAACATTAGAGCTTACCTGCAATTCTCATACGCAGGGCATTGAGTTTAATAAAACCCTCTGCATCTTTTTGGTTATAGGCACCTGCATCGTCCTCAAAAGTGACAATTGCCTCGTCAAACAAACTGTTGGTTGCAGACTTCCGCCCCACCGCGGATACCGCACCTTTGTACAGTTTGACACGCACTTCGCCGTTTACGCTTAGCTGCGATGCATCGATCATTTGCTGCATCATTTTACGCTCCGGGCTCCACCAGTAACCGTTATAAATCATCGTTGCGTAGCGGGGCATTAACTCGTCCTTTAAATGCGCCACTTCACGATCCAGCGTTATCGACTCTATCGCACGATGCGCCTTCATCATCACTGTCCCACCCGGTGTTTCGTAACAGCCGCGTGATTTCATACCGACATAGCGATTTTCTACAATATCGAGTCGACCGATGCCATGTGCACCGGCATCTTGATTTAACCGGGTTAAAACCTGTGCCGGTGTCATTTTGACACCATCGATGGAAACAATATCACCCTTTTCAAATCCGAGCTCGAGGTAAGTCGGTTTATCTGGCGCGCACTCGGGAGAGACGGTCCAGCGCCACATATCATCGTCAGCTTCTACCCAGGGGTCCTCCAGGCTGCCACCTTCATAGGATATATGGAGTAAATTCGCATCCATCGAATAAGGTGACTTGTTACCCTGTTTTTGCTCGATAGCAATTCCCGCTGTCCTGGCATAAGCCATCAGACTTTCACGTGAATTAAGATTCCATTCGCGCCAGGGTGCGATAATACGAATATCCGGATTCAGCGCGTAGGCACCCAGCTCAAAACGAACCTGATCGTTACCCTTACCGGTGGCACCATGCGATACTGCATCGGCACCAGTTTCTTTAGCGATTTCAATCAGACGCTTGGATATCAGCGGTCGCGCAATCGAAGTCCCAAGCAAATATTCACCTTCATAGATAGTATTAGCACGAAACATCGGGTAGACAAAATCCCGTACAAACTCTTCCTGCAAGTCTTCGATGTAAATTTCTTTTACACCATATTTTTCAGCTTTGACCCGCGCCGGCTCGACTTCTTCGCCCTGGCCAATATCCGCCGTGAATGTAACCACTTCACAATCGTATTCGTCTTCCAGCCACTTCAGAATAACCGAGGTGTCAAGACCACCTGAATAAGCCAGTACCACTTTGTTTACTGAAGAATCGCTCATGTTTTTCCTATCCGTTACGGAGCGCTTTTAACAGCGATCCAGAGTTTTCAAAAAAGGTTGCTATTGTCGATAGATTTGCACAAAAAATCCAGTGTCGAGTACTCCTTCAATGATATATTTTAGAGTGCAGAGCGTCCCAAATTGATCAAGGCGCCAACAGTAGGCGCTTTAAGGCGGCATTGGCCAATTTGGGCCAGTCAGGAAGCGATCATACCCAATGCATTCGCTGCGCTCATGGGGCAGGCTATCTGCGTTGCTGTACTCCCTTGAATTAGGCTACAGCTAGTCCTGCAATCGCACGCCTGGCAGCATCCTAAGATATATCATTGCGGGAGTAGCAGGTATAATGAATCAAACTATTTAATGGAGAAGCGTTCATGTCTGAGTCTGGATTCAAAGTACACGCAATGGAATTAGGACCGATGGAAAATTTTGTCTACCTGATAGAAGATGTCGCAACCCAGCGTGCGGCCGTGGTCGATCCTGCCTGGGATGTCGACAGCATCATCCTGACCGCGAAGGAACTTGACTTGAGAATCACAGATATCCTCCTCACACATAGCCATAATGACCATATTAACGGTATCGAGGGCGTACTAAACCACGCCAGCGCCGAGGTACATCTACTCAAACCTGAATACGAGTTCTGGCAGCATGAACTGGATAAGCCCAGCCTACATCACGGCGGCGATGAAATTTCACTTGGCAACAGCACCATCAAATTGCTACACACGCCCGGTCATACCCCGGGGTCTGCCTGTTATCAAATAGGCAATGAAATCATCACTGGCGACACCCTGTTCGTGTTCGGTTGTGGTCGTTGCGACATGAAAGGTGGCAGTCCCGAAGATATGTTCCAGACCCTGAAGCGAATGAAGGAAAAGCTGCCTGAAGACATGCTAATCCACCCCGGGCATAATTACTCGGTAAAGAAAAACAGTACGCTAGGAGAGCAAATTGAAGGTAACCCATTTATGCATTACGAGGATGAAGAAACATTTATTCACTATCGAATGCAGGTACACGATAAAACCCGTGACGAACCTTATGCTTCGTTAAGCAAACAACAATTGAAAATTGCGAATTTACTTTAGCCGGAATCAAATCTCGTTTACCCCGGCGAGGAGTAAGTTTTTTGACATTAGCGTAT
Organism: uncultured bacterium; assembly: GCA_965370015.1. Taxonomy (GTDB): domain Bacteria; phylum Pseudomonadota; class Gammaproteobacteria. The sequence continues at coordinate 4,915 of CBDUSZ010000050.1, forward strand.
CAATTAGGGCCGTCAGGTCGCTTTTAATCTGCTCCTGACCTACTTCTGGAAAGGCTGCAGATAGGAGTTCGGTCATATCGGTCATAGCCACTGGTTCGGCCAGCAGTGTCCAGATTGCCGAACCGACCGGGTTGAGGTGATGAATTGAGGCACCCTGAGCATCGGCCAGAAAGCTCTCCCCATCGATGCTTATTATTGTAATTGCAGGATTTCGCCTATAACTGCCTGGTGGCAGATGGACGGATCTAATGATATTTTGTGCGCGGGAACGCTTTTTCTCGGGTTCTCGCAGAGTAGTTGAAGTCCAGTCTTTGAAAGTCTCCTTTAATAATTCAATAGCGTCCTCTACCCGGTCATAGCGCAAGTGAAATCTCCTGGCGTTTGAAACCATCTGACTGAGTCGATGAAGAATTTCTGCTGCCTCGGCTTCTCGCCCAAAATTTTGCCAGACTACTCGATGCAGCACTTCTGCTTGTGAAATATCCACCAACGACGGCGTGGCGCCTTCCTCGCGATCTAGCAGAACAAAAGCACCCACCGGTGCCAGGCTACCGCGTGCAGCGAGGTACTGGCTATCAAGGTTCAGGTAAAGATACTGTTTTCCTTCAAGACCACTTTTAGCCTGAATAAATTTTTCGCATTCGGGGCTCAGGTTATCCGGCAGGGGAATACGCAGACGAGGCGCGAGTCCTGGGGCGACGCCGTACCCATTTTCTATATTAATTGGTAACACATCGTCACAAAATAATTGAACCTGATGGGCCGCAAGGCAAGCCGACAAAATACTTTTCCCTGCACGATATTTACTTGGAAAGACAACCAGTTTACCGGCGAAAATAGCCGCAGCGCCATGCAGGCACAGTAAATTGGCATTACTTCTAACATAGGCTCCAACCAGTTCAGCGACCAGGCTACATATGATATCGACCTTGTCAGCGCGGCGTAGCGGTTTTTTTAGCCAATCTGCCTGCAAAATATAAGCACCTTTTTCCAGACACAAGGTTAAAATCGCTGGCTGGCTATCTTTCGGCGACACATCAATTTGCCACCCTGGGAATATTAGGGGGAAATATTCAAGCAAATGACGGCAATCGATCAGGGTGAGAGGTCTTTCTAGACCGTCAAATGTCAGAGATATAACATCTTTCACAGATTTTTAGACCAATACCATAAGATTTATTATTCTCTGCCAGGGAAACCGGCAGCGTCGACAATAACAGACCGGCAGGTTAATCCGCCAGGGTTTTCCAATTTCTGGCGGATCTTAACTACGATAACTAGTAGAGATTTATGAGTCTTCCTGCGACTCTTCGGAAGTACTGCCAATAATTATTTGTTGTTCATCTGAGCCGCTTGGACCACTCGAACCACTCGGACCGGGACCATGTTATTTTTTCAAACTATAACAAGTACAGGGCATTATATTCACTGACTTTAACTGGCGTGTTGATCTACCGGGTCGATTCAACCTGTCACATTGTTTACCTCGCCCTGACAACTACTTTTAATTTATAAAACTATTAACCTACAAACGCTTCGATTTCTGCGAATTCTCGAATATGGATATCGGTTAGCTCGGGCCAACAAAATTCACCTCGAATGTCGAGATGGATGGTAGTGACACCGGCATTTTTGCCCGCCTGCAGGTCAAACAAATAATCACCAATCATTACCGCATCGCTCGCATCAGCGTGCCAGCGCTCTAGTAAACGATTAATACCATCGGGTGATGGCTTTGGAATACAGGAATCCCGATCCAGTATCTGATCACGCGAAAAATAATGCCCGATGTTGCAGGCTTGCAGGGTTTTCTCGACTACCGGCAGAGTATTGCGCGTCAGAATAGCCAGCTGCGCCCCGCGCGCGTGTAATCTTTGCAGTAAGGCGGCCGCACCGTGCATCAAGCAGGATTTATCGGCGAAATATTCTTCCATTTCGTTTAGTGATTGCCACAGGGGGGCAGCCTGCTCTGTCGGCATCGCATTCAGCGCCTCGAGGATCGGCTCATTTTGTTCGAGTCCGAGTTTACGCCGCATAAATTCGAAATCGTGTGCGCTGATTGTCAGGGTTCCGTCCATATCGAAAATCCAGTAATTTCGCCTGTGTAACTGGTGTTTCATCATCTCAGAGCCTGGTCCAGGACTTCTTGTTACGACACGGGCATTGCTTGCGGTTAATCATTGGCATGGTATTCTGTTTGATGATGATCTTCGTATCATCAGTATGTTAAATAAAACAAAGGATGAATTCATGACTATTCGGGTTGGTGAAAAGATACCATCGCTGACATTACAGCATAAATCTGAAGAAGGCGTTTGCGACATCAGTACAGACGAAATCTTCGGTGGTAAAAAAGTCGTACTGTTTGCGCTGCCAGGCGCTTTCACTCCTACCTGTTCGGCAGCCCATCTACCTGGATATATTGTCAAAGCCGACGATTTGAAAAAAAAAGGAATTGATCGAATTGTTTGCCTCGCGGTACATGACGCCCATGTCATGACAGCCTGGGGAGATCAGCAAAATGTTGCAGGACGAGTCATGATGATAGCCGATGGTAGCTGCCATTTCACCCACGCTGTTGGGCTGGAACTCGATCGTACTCAGGGTGGCATGGGCATACGCTCGCAACGTTATGCGATGATTGTAAACAACGGTGTTGTTGAATTACTCAACGTCGAAGCCCCGATGAAACTCGAAGTGAGTGACGCGGATACTATTTTAAATAGCCTGTAACATTACTCTGAGACTGCTAACATAAATTTTCATCCCAACACAACTTTGCAAAAGAGCGATAATAGTAGGACAGTCGAGCTCAAGTACCTGATATGAATAACAGCTTTAGCAGCATTTAAGCGGATGAAATCTGTGGCGCCCCCCATTGCTCCGAAAGTTCCCAACGAGTTTATCAGCGAAGCCTACAATCTCGACGACGATGAGAAAATCGTCAACTTTTATAGAAAATGGGCCGACGAATACGATCACCAGATGCTTGAAGTCCTCGGCTACACCTCGCCGATTACCATTGCTCAACTGCTTTGCGACTATTTGCCCGATAAGAATGCACGTATTTTCGATATTGGTTGTGGCACCGGACTGACCTGTAAATTTCTGCATCAGCAAGGATACACTCATCTTGACGGTGTCGATTTATCCCCTGACATGGTTCGTGTCGCGCAGGATAGAAATATTTATCGGCAGGTTATGATCGCCAATGTGAACCAGCCATTTGCAATCGTTGGTAGCAGTTATGATGCAGTCATTTCATCTGGAACCTTTACTCACGGGCATGTCGGATCCGAGCCCCTGGACGAAATTTTCCGCATACTCAGACCTGGTGGGATTCTCGCCTGTACCGTGCACAACGATCTCTGGCAAGCACGTGGTTTTGAGTCGAAATTCGAGGCATTAACTAGTGCGACTGTGATCGAATGTTTGTTTTTAGAGGAAGGCAATTACTATCGTAAGGGCGAGCCGGAAGGAAAGTTTTGTGTGTATCTAAAAATCTAATAGGGTTTACTTCGATTTTCAGATCAGGTGACTCAAGCGTTTCCTGTATCGACGAAATGATCTAGCAAACTGGTAAAGTAACTGCCACGTGGTAGCGTTACCGAGACATGCAGAGTTTTTCCAGACATATCGTGACTTACCTTTAAATTCTGCACCGCAACTCGAGTTGTGCGCATTTGTAACTTGGCTTTTTGTTGAATTAAGCATTGATTGATAGTTTCATATTCAGCTAATACCTGGTCTTCCAGTGCCAGTGCATCACCCTCGAGCATTCGTTTACCACTACCGTACAAACTAATTGTGCTCGATAAATCGAATCGATTAAATCTCTCTAGCAGCGCCTCATTTATCGACTCAAAGAATATGGACTGACTGCCACTCAGCATAAAAACGTCGCCAGGCAGGGGTTTATGCCAATATCCCTGCTCGATACGGCGGGATAATATGCGATTAAATAAGAAGCTTCTCATAGCCGAAATATATAAACTATTTTTACTGCGACTTAACTTACGCGTGCGACGGGCATTGCTAAAAGCGTGCAATGCTCGCTCAACATTATCGTCTCGCCGTCCAAATCGTTGCTGACCGAAATAATTGGCCATGCCCTGGCTGCGAATTAAATCAAGCTGTTGCCAGACGGCATCCGGCACCGATTCAACATTACGAATAAGGACTTCAAAGTGATTAGATCGATGTGTGCCTGGTCGCAATTTTTTCTGATGCCAGATATGGGTTAGAATTTTATACCCACAGGTATCGGGGAGTTCCAGACTAGCCATCTTCCCCGGCAAATAGAGGCTCAGCCATTGCCGCGTGACTGCAATTTTGTCCTTTAATCCACTGTGACCGATGTTCCTTGCCTGGACAGAAAAATCTCTCGCCACACGATCGATCAAGTCGTGGGTAGTCACCATGGACTTTTCGATCCAGAGAAACAAATGTTCACCTTCGCCTTCCGGTTCAAAGCCGAGATTTTCGTCAACCTTAAAATCCTCAGCCTGGCTTTTAATCAGGCCACTAATCACAGGTCTGCCGTAAGGATATAGAGATTTGCTGGACATCAGCACCGCGGCTTTTCAGCGACCCGATTCCTGAGGTAATTAATACTGGTATTTTCAGCACTGACAAAACGATTATTCATCGCCGCCTGTTCTGCCAATTTAACCAGGGCATTGGCATCGGGTAATAATTCTGCATCTATGGTGATATTAGAACAATCGGGGAATCGCGCTATCCACATATCACCACCGACAGCCCAACCATGACCTGCACCACAAGCTGGTGTCGGGTCGAGGATCACATCGTCCAGTTTACTTAACACTTCGCGACCCTGGAGCGCAGCCAGACCCAGCTTATCCCGCTTATACCAGGCCCAGTAAACCTCACCCATGCGAGCATCCAGCGCAACCAGGGTGTTATCTACTGCGTGTTGCAGCAAACAAGCCTGCGCCAGTGTTGCCAGTGTAGAAATTTGAATCACCGGTATACCCAAACCGATGGCAATGCCCTGCACTGTTGCAGCCGCAATTCGGATACCGGTGAAAGCGCCGGGGCCATTTGCAAATGCACAATGTGTCAGTGCCTGTTTTGACCGGTTTGAAGCTTTCAGCACCGAGTCCATCATCTTCGGCAATAATCGAGTATGTTGGCGGGGCGCCACTTCAAATTCACTAAATACCTGCCCATCATCACGTAGCAAGGCAGCCGAGCAAGCCTCGGTAGAGGTATCAATAGCGAGAATATTCACCGTTTTATTGTTTCGAGTCGAAGAATTTTTAGATAGGACAAATCTGGCGTGTTTTAAACCGCAGATGTTAGCGGGCTATGCCCCTTTTACTATTCTTAATGAAACTGACGAATTCCTCGACCTCTGGATATTGATCACATAAGGGCTGTAGTTTTTCATACACATCCTTTTTTGGCGTGCGTGAGATGAGTAATACGCGAAACGACTGGTGCAGGGCGCGAATCAGTTCAGATGAAAAGCCCTTGCGTTTTAAGCCTTCTTTGTTGATACCGATTGCGCGCGCGCGGTTACCGGCTGCGGTTGAAAATGGGGGAATATCCTGAGCCACCACTGAACCCAGACCGCATAACGCATTAGCTCCGATTTGAGTGAATTGATGTACCGAGGTAAATCCACCGAGGATGGCGTAATCACCAACTTCCACATGCCCTGACAAAGAAGCAGCGTTCGCAAATACCGTGTGATTCCCTACTATGCAGTCGTGTGCGACATGACTATATGCCATGAATAGATTGTCCGAACCTATCACTGTTTTGCCTATACCATCCGCGGTGCCGCGATTAAAGGAAACATATTCACGAATGGAATTTCTATCACCAATTTCAAGGCTGGTCCGTTCCCCGGCATATTTTTTATCCTGCGGGATTTCACCGATTGAGGCGAACTGAAAAATTCGATTATCCTTACCGATGCGGGTTGGGCCGTTAATCACAACATGAGGTCCAATACGAGTTCCGCTGCCAATTTCAACTTCAGCACCAATAATCGAATATGGGCCTACGCTAACGTCATGCGCGAGTCGCGCACTTTGATCGATGATACTGGTCGCATGAATCACGCGATTCTATCCTGTGCCGAGCACATCATTTCCGCCTCGGCAACTAGCGTCCCGTCGACAAGCGCCTTGCATTCAAACATACCGATACCGCGCATGGTTCGTTTCAGTCGGACATTCAGCATTAGCTGGTCGCCCGGAACCACCTGCCCCCGAAAACGCACCTTGTCTATGCCGACAAGCATATAAAGTTTTGACTCATGCCCATCATCCATCGATGAAAATGCCAGAAGTCCAGTTGCCTGTGCCAAAGCCTCAAGTATGAGCACTCCAGGCATAACCGGTTGGCCTGGAAAATGCCCCTGGAAAAAAGGTTCGTTCACTGTCACATTTTTCAGCGCTAACAGGTATTTGTCAGCTTCTGATTCAACTACCCTGTCAATCAGCAAAAAAGGATAACGGTGCGGCAAATATTCCATCACCTTATTAATATCAAATTGCGGCATAATTTCTCATTCTTCCCTATTGTTAGAGTGATTTTGTCAATAAGCGAGCGGTTGCGATTTTAGGATTTATGCTGCTGCTTTTCCAGCATTGCTACCGTCCTTGCGAGCCGGTCCAGGGTTTTGTATCGTGCATTACTTTTATGCCACTGACTATTCTCTAGCAATGGCGTACCAGATGAATAAACTCCTGGTGTTTTAATATCTTTTGTAACCAGCGACATCGCGGTTACTGTAACATGATCAGCGATTCTGAGGTGGCCCAGAACTACGGCTGCGCCGGAGATTTTGCAATACTGGCCTATTTTCGCACTACCGGCTATGCCGACACATGCCGCAATTGCGGTATGAGCGCCAATTTGCACGTTATGCGCTACCTGAATTAAATTATCCAGCTTGCAACCCTGCCCGATGACAGTGTCATCCAGGGCACCGCGATCAACGGTAGTGTTGGCACCGATTTCGACTTCATCTTCTATTATAACCGTTCCTACTTGAGGCACTTTTTCCCAGTGTTGCTGATGAAATACCAGACCAAACCCATCTGCACCCAACACCACCCCTGAATGAAGCTCACACCGGTCACCGACCACGACACGACATCCTATGGTGACCCGGCTGTGTAATTTGCATTGATTGCCGATCCTGGCCCCTTTTTCAATGATACAGCCCGCGCCTATCGATGTACCTTCTCCGATTTCGGCGTCATCTTCTATAACTACCAAAGCACCTACCGAAACACTTTCCGCTATATTAGCGCTGGCCGAAATCTGTGCAGAATCGTGCACCAGACATGCCTTATCTACCATTTGCTCGGGTGCAATAATAGCGATAGCCCGGGCGAAGCTAAAATGGGGATTTTCAGAAAATATTAGAGATTTACCTTTCGCATCCTGATCAAAGTTCAATGGCACAAGTATCACCGAACATTTACTGTCAGAAAGTTTACCAAGGTATTTTTTTTGCTGGATAAAACTAAGATCGCCGGATACCGCACTGACCAGGGATGCCACACCACTGATTTCCTGATCCGGCTCGCCTTTATATTCGAGCTGGAGTTGATCGGCTAAATGCTGCAGGGTCAATTTCATGTCTTTGGCCTGGAATTCTGTAGGACCTGGGGCGGCGGTTTTTGTTCCCGACGCGAATCTACCCCTGCATCCCAGCTGCGGAAAATTTGTATCAAATCATTTCTTGAATTATTTCTGCCCAAATAGCAGATGTTATTGAGCGCTTTCCCCTGTCTCGGATTGGCGCTTCAACATGTCGATGATTTCTGCCGTAATATCGATCTTATCCGATACGTAACTAACGCCTTCGGTCAAAATTAAATCATATTTTCCGCTGTCTCCCAGTTGGGCCAGTACCCGGGCGATTACTTGTTGCAGTTCAAGTATTGCTTCATTTCTACGTAGATTCTGGTCTTCACGAAATTCTTGCTCCAAAAATTTCAACTGACTGACCTTGAGCCTGATTTCACGTTTGAGTTTGCGACGCGTAGTCGCGTTAATTGACTTATCGCTGGGCTTTAGCTGATCTTCGATATCGAGAATCTCCTGCCGCTTTTCCTTAAGTTGAGCCTCTCGAGGTTCAAATTCAGCTTTCAAAAGCTCCTCGACCCGACGCGCCTGCGGCGCTTCTTTCAGCACACGGGAAGTATTTACGAATCCGATTTTATAAAAGTGGCTCTCGGCCAGAACATTACTGTTTATTAGCAGCAGGGCCATGATTAGCAAATATCTTGTAAATATATTCAAGAAAACCTCTTTAAAACGAAGCGCCCAGCGCAAATTGAAAACTTCTCACGTCGTCGCCAGGTTCATTATTTAATGGTTCGGCATAACTAAATTCTAATGGTCCAATCACCGAAAACCATTTTGCCGACACCCCAACCGAAGTTCTCAGCTCACCACTGTCGAATACGTCAGCACTGGCAAACACATTGCCCGCATCGAAGTATACTCCAAGGCGAAAAGTTTCTGAACTGCCCATAGCTTCTACAGGAAACAATACTTCGGAGCTAAATATGAGTTGTAAATTTCCACCGAAGGGATCTCCTCTGCTATCCAGGGGACCCAAACTATTCCTCTCATAACCTCGAACAGAACGCACACCGCCTGCGGTAAATTTTTCGAAAAACGGCAAGTCGCTGGTTTCATTAAAACTATCGCCGTATCCGATACGCGCGTTGAATGTATAAGTGACCTTGTCGGTAATCGGTATCGCCGATTTATGATTATAGCGAATTTTGTAGTAATCCAGATCACCGCTAAAGAGCTCCAATTTAATACTATTCAGGGCGCCAGTCTCGGCAAATATACGTCGATTCCGAGTATCGTTAGAAAAGCTCACCGCACTGAATAAACTAACATATTCTGCACCGTCAATGGTAGCCGGATCGGTGCTTGAATCGAACTCGTCACTATTGTTAATGATGAATTCGAAAACCTCATCTGCAGACAGTGGCGTTACTGTCAGTTCGTTTTGCACCACTCCAAAATCGAGCCTGAAGGTATTATATTCTGATAATGGAATACCAAAATCCATCCCCAAACTGATCCGATCAATCAGATAATTACTTATATTTTCTTCAGCGGTATCAGTTTTTGCAAAACTGAACTTGAAACCCCGACTAATGCCATCTGCTGTATAGTAGGGGTTGAGATAGCGAAAACCATATTTTTCGGAAGCAGCTGAATTATCGAAGGTGATACTAATGGTATTTCCAGAACCAAAAACATTATTGTGCTCTAGCCCAACATTCAGTAACGCCCCCTGACCCTGAGAATAGCCAAGACCGACCTGAAAACTCCCCGAAAATCGCTCCGTCACAGTAATTTCCAGGTCCAGAAGGTCATCCTCTCCATCGACACGAACCGTCTGAATATCTACTGAACCCAGGTATGTCAGACGCTGCAAACGAGTGCGTGAGCGTTCTACTTTACCTGCACTGTACTGCTCGCTTTCCAGTTGACGCATTTCACGCCGCAGTACCGTATCCCGGGTACCATCATTACCGTTAAAATTGATAAACCGCACCATCATTTTTTTGCCTGGGTTTATTAAGTACTTCAGGTTTACAGTATGTTCCTCCTCATTGAGTTCTGGAATCGGCCTGACTTCAGCAAAAGCGTAACCCTCTTCGCCGAGGCGTCGACTGATCAGATTTACCACTTTTGTTACTTTCTTGCGCGAAAAAATTTCTCCTGGGCGAAAAGGCACCAGTGCCATTAGTCTGGCCTTATCGATTACCAAATTGCCAGCCAGATCTATTTCCTTTATGGTGAATTGATCACCTTCGGTGATGTTAACAGTAATATTGATATCTTTTCGATCCGGGCTGATGGTGACCTGCTTCGAGTCCACTTTGAACTGGAGGTACCCCTGGTCCAAATAAAACGAAGTGAGATTTTCCAGATCGGCAGCCAATTTAGAGCTGGAATAATTATCTGAAGCGAACCAGCCATCATCTGCAGGTTCGAGTTCGAAATTTTCGCGCAAGGTTTCTTCGTCGAAGACACGATTACCAGTGATATTAATAGACCGTATCAAGGCCGGCTCGCCTTCTGATATGGTGATATCGATTGCTACGCGGTCGTCATCGATTTTGCGCCAGTCGACCTTCAAATTTATCGCGTATTTGCCCACCGAGTAATAAAGCTGTTGAAGCTCAAGCTCTAGTTTTGACAATAACAGTTCATTGAATATTTTACCGCGCGTCATGCCCATCTGATCGAAGGCGAGTTTCAGGCCCTCGTCGTCAATTTCCTCATTTCCTTCTACATTGATTTCAGCGATCGATGGCCTTTCTTTTACCTTCACTATCAAATTGTTGTCTTCGCGGAGTAACTCGACATATTCGAAGAATCCGGTGGAATACAACTCTCTTATTATTTCTGGCGAACGGCTCTCGTCAAACTCCTCGCCGACATTCAGTGGCAAGTAATTAAATATGGTGCCGATAGATATTTTTTTAGCACCGATCACCTCAATATGATCGACTGTAAAACTGCCAGCCCTTGCGGCATGCGCAAAAAATAACAGTGCCAGGGCACTGAAGCATAAAAATACTCTCAAAACTATTCCACCAGACGCAGCAAGTCGTTATAAGTAGCAATCGCCATCAGTCCAATGAGCAGAGCTATACCAATTTTTTGTCCGACCAGCTCCGTGGTTTCCGACACCGGGCTACCTTTGATCATTTCTATCAGGTAATAAAACAGATGTCCGCCATCAAGCACCGGAATCGGCAATAGATTGAGTACACCCAGACTAATACTGATGATGGCGAGAAAACCAAGAAATTGCTCAAGACCAATTCGCGCGGAAATTCCTGCATAACGCGCTATCGTGATTGGCCCACTCAAATTTTTGACACTGGCTTCACCGACGATTAGTTTACCTAAAACCTTCAGGGTAAGCCACGACATGCGCCAGGTTTTATCAACTGCTGCGACCATCGCTCCGACTGGCCCATATTGCTCGGTTACTTCAATTTGTTGACGAATTTCCTCTGGTATCTCAACCCGATTCATGACACCGATAAAGCCATAACTTGTTCCATTGTCTTCACGAATAGCGGGAATTATCTGCAGGCTCACTCTTTGATCGTCGCGTAATACGACAAGTGACAATTTCTGACCCGGATTAGATCGGATCAGAGCGACCCATTGGTGTGCACTTTTAACCGTCAGGCCATTCAGAGATATGATTTTATCTCCTGCCAACAGTCCCGCTGCTGCTGCCGCGCCTCCTGGTATTACCT
>CBDUSZ010000051.1:0-15815 GCA_965370015.1 uncultured bacterium
AGGGCCGAATTCATTCGGCCAATAATTGGATAGAATGCAACCGGTCGAATGAATTCGACCCTGCCGAAAATTGAGGAACGGCCTTATATTTATCAAGTCGGCGCACCGCGGTAGTAATGCCATAAAAACAGGCTGCCGGCACTACGCCAGGGTGACCAATGCTCGATCAGCGCACGCGCCTGCTTTGGCGTAGGTCGCGCCTCCAGACCTTTTAAACGCTGTAGTGCAACCTGCAAAGCCAGATCGTCGGCAGGAAAAATATCCTCGCGTTGCAACGAAAACATCAGGTAGATTTCTGCACTCCAGACACCGAATCCGCGTAGCTTTGTTATTGTCTTAATCGCCTCTTCGTCTTTCAACGCTGGCAAATCGTCAGGATTTAAAACACCATCGAGAATTGCATTCGCCAGCCCCTGCGCGTATTCGACCTTACGCATTGACAATCCAGCCTGACGCAGCGCACCCACGGGTAGCTTCAATAGAGACGAGGCGTCCAGCCGGGGCAGCAGGTGGCGCACACGCTGCATAATCGCGGCGGCAGCTTCGACTGAAATTTGCTGGCCGACAATGGTGGTGAAAAAAGTTTCAAAACCCTGCGCCCGTATTCTCGACTGCGGATAGCCAATACTGGCCACCGCAATCTCAACATCGGCGTCGACATCTGCAATCCTGTTTATATCATTTATGACCTGTTTTTGATCCAACAGAATTGCTCGCGTTAAAATATAAAGTGTCTGGCACAGGCAGAGAATTTAGCATGGCGTATGATCATCAAAAATACATTAATATACATCTGATAATTCTGTCATGAAACTATCACAAATCTCTGAATAAATCAGAGCCTCCCTAACCTTTAATTTTATAGGAGACTTGAAAATGGCTGCTTACTGGATTGCTCATGTTACCGTCAACGACGCCGAGGCCTACGGCGAATATGCCAAACGCGCAACCGCCGCTATCGAAGACCATGGTGGAGAGTTTCTCGCGCGTGCGACACGTACGATCTGGCTCGAGGGTAATGAGCGGGCGCGCAACGTTGTAGTTCGCTTTCCCAGCGTTGAAAATGCCGAGCGCTGTTATCAATCGGCAGCCTACCAGGAGGCATTATCCTACGCAAAGGGTGCTGCCGAACGCGACCTCTGTATCATCGAAGGCAGCTAAATACGCTGACAGTTCAAGCGTGCGAAAAATCGCTATTAAGTCTTCATGTTGCTACGAAATCCGCGAACAGGTACTGCCGGGCTAAAGCCCGGCAAATGCCTGATCAGCACTATCAATAGTTTGCTGAATTTGCGCATCGCTATGTGCCGAACTGACAAAACCAGTTTCGAAGGCTGAAGGCGCCAAATACACACCCTGCTGCAACATTGCATGAAAAAATAGCTTGAAGCGCTCAACGTCACAGCGGGACACGTCTGCGAATCGACTCACCCGTTCCTGATCGGTAAAAAATAACCCGAACATCGCGCCTACCCTGTTGGCACAAAGCGGTATATTTCTAGCTTTCGCCACCGCTAAAATACCATCCACCAAATCGTTAGTTTTACGTTCGAGATCCTCGTAAAATCCACTGCGCGAAATAATTTCCAGATTTTTCAATCCGGCTGCCATCGCCACCGGATTGCCGGCCAGCGTACCCGCCTGATACACCGGACCTGTCGGCGCTATGTGATTCATCACTGCCTGTCGCCCGCCGAATGCGCCGACTGGCATTCCGCCGCCAATTACCTTTCCGAGCGTGGTCAAGTCGGGTTTGATTCCATACCGGCCCTGGGCGCCAGTTAAGCCGACGCGAAACCCGGTCATAACCTCGTCGAAAATCAACAGGCTGGAAGACGCGTCGCAGCAGCTGCGTAGTGTTGCCAGAAATCCATCTTCCGGCGGTACGCAATTCATATTACCGGCGACCGGCTCGACGATTACGCAGGCGATTTGATCGCCGATTTCACTAAATACCTGTTCTACCTGCTCACTGTTATTGTATTCGAGCGTGATTGTAAATTCTGCTACAGCTGCTGGCACGCCCGGAGAATTCGGCACCCCCAGCGTCAATGCACCCGACCCGGCCTTGACTAATAGCGAGTCTGCGTGCCCGTGGTAACATCCTTCAAACTTGATAATCTTATCGCGACCGGTAAAGCCACGCGCCAGACGGATCGCACTCATGGTTGCTTCGGTACCCGAGCAAGTCATACGCACCTGATCCATATTCGGCATGATCGAGCATATATTTTCAGCCAACTCGATTTCAAGTTCGGTGGGTGCGCCAAAACTAAGCCCTTTTTGTGCGACGCTGCAAACCGCATCGATAATTTCCGGATTTGCGTGACCGCAGATCATCGGTCCCCATGAGCCGACATAATCAATATACGATTTACCATCGGCATCGATTAAACAGGCGCCTTCGGCACGGTCGATAAATATCGGCGTACCGCCCACACCATTGAACGCCCGTACCGGTGAATTAACTCCACCCGGGATCACTTTCAGGGCGCGCTCAAACAGAGATTCTGACTTTGACATATTAGTTCCTGCTATTAACAATTAAGAACCCAGGGGACTATCCGAAAATAGCAAAGCTACTACAGACAAACTCCTGGCGTATATTTTTATTCGTCTTCGTGCATCCAGTAAAAACGGTTGGGTTGAAATTGACCCATGCCATAACGCGAAGCATGCCTGAGACATTGCCAGCAATAGCTCTGCGCCTCCCGGCAGGCGCTCAACCAATCCAGTCCTTGCGCCTGCAATGCTGCCAGGGCTGCTGACAGGGTACAACCGGCGCCGTAAAACTCATGCGTCAGGCGCGGCCATTCGAATTGCTCGATAATACGATAATTATGGTATAGCGTATTAATCACGGTTTCGCCGGATTGCCTGCGACCGCTGAGCAACAGGTGGTCGCAACCTCTATCCATCAGCCCATTCATCATCGCAGCCAGGTTATCAGCCCCGGGGAGTAACATGCCCGCCTCGTCCTGGCTCAACGTCATCATGCCAACCTGGGGAATTAATAATTCACCTATCGCATCGATTAAATCGTTTTCAGCGAGCTCCATGCCATTAGTGCTCAGTAGCATCGGGTCGTAAACCACCGGAATATCACTATAGTCCTGTAAGATTTCGTGGATTCCCTCAACACCCTCCTCACTGCCGATCAGACCGATTTTTATCGTATCTACCGGGGTATCTTCGAGTACAGCGCGCGCACTTTGAACAATTATATCGGCGTCGATCGGGATCAGGCTCGAAACCATTTGCGAATCCTGGACACTAAGGCAAGTGACCACGCTGAAGCCGCGACAAGCCTGGCTGTTAATCGCCTCGATATCCGCCGTTATTCCGCTCGCACCGGTGGAATCGTGCAGGTTAAAGCTCAGAACAACCGGGAGTTTTTGTGATTCGATACTCTCAGGCACCACGATAACCCTGTAGAAAAGGCGCGCAGTATAACTTCAATTGACGCCGCGAAGAATAGCCCAAAGCTCGCTGCTTAATCATCTCTGTTATCACGCTATTTCCCACCTGTTTAGCTCATTTATATCAGTTTGAAGGAAAACTCGGATCGGCGCGCGGCAACAATAATGAGCAGCAGTACTGGAATACCCATTAATGCGGTGACGAGAAAGAAAGCCGGGTAACCGATGCCATCGACCATAGAGCCCGAATAACCACCAAGAATCTTCGGTAGCAGGGTCATCAGTGAAGAAAATATCGCATATTGCGTAGCAGTAAATGAAACATTGGTGAGACTAGAAAGAAACGCGATAAAAGCGGCACTCGCCAGTCCAGCAGATAGATTGTCGGCCGAAATAACAGCATAAAGCCATACGATATCGTTGCCGATCGATGCCAGCAGCATGAATAGAAGATTAGTCGCAGCCGACAACAGCGCGCCTAAAAAAAGGATGCGCATCACCCCGAATCGTACTGCTAAAAGACCACCGGCAAATCCGCCAACAATGGTCATCAGTAATCCAAATGTTTTCGCCACTGCCGCTATTTCGAATTTGCTGAAGCCAATATCCTGGTAAAACACATTTGAAATCACTCCGAGCACAATATCCGATATTCGATAAAGACCGACCAGGGCCAGTAACATCCATGCCAGTGACAGGCCATAGCGTTCAAAAAAATCTCGCACCGGCATCAGGTAGCTTCGATTGACCGTTTCGTAACTGAGAAACCCGGCCCTGACCAGAACAAATGCGAGCATTCCAGCCACGCCAAGCGCGATCGCCAGGCGCAGGCCCTCGACTAAAAATCCGGCCAGATGACGATTGGCAAATATTTCAGCCAAGCCAGATTTGGCCATTCGTGCGGTATCACCCGCCAGGTAGAAACTCACCACGAACCCGGTAACTATGACTACAAATAACAACAGGAGGCGCGCGTTTTCACCGCTGCCTTCGATGTGCCGGCTGGCAGCATTATTCTCCGGCTCATCGATTATCACGGTCGTGACGATACCTACCAGCATTACTGCCGCCATAATCCCGTAAGTATATTGCCAGGCCAGATAATCATAACTATCACTGGTGGAACCAAACGTGGCAGCCAAATACAATGAACCCGCGCCCGCCACCAGCATTCCGATCCTGTATCCTGCTATATAAGTAGCGGACATGAGCGACTGCAGCTCGGATTCGGCTGATTCTATTCGATAGGCATCGATGACTATATCCTGCGTTGCCGACGAAAATCCAAGCATTACTGCAGCGAGTGCCATCAGGGTCAGATTATAGTTTTCGGCCTGCGGATCGATCGAAGCCATCAACAGAATTGCCGTTACTATAGCGAGCTGAGCTACCAGCATCCAGGCTCGCCGTCTGCCCAACACCCGTGACAGCCAGGGCACCGGCAATTGATCGACCAGCGGCGCCCACACGAATTTGAACGAATAACCGAGGGCTGCCCAGCTAAAATAAGTGACCGCAGCACGTTCAACACCTGCTTCGCGTAGCCACAGGCTCAGCGAAGAGAATATCAACAATATCGGGATACCCGCCGAGAAACCGAGAAACAGCATGGTCACCACCCGTGGGTGGGCAAATGCCTTTAGTGTTTCCAGCCAGCCTGGACGTTCGAGATTAATCACTTACCTGTTACCGAAAAATCATAATCCATGATCAGCGGTGCATGGTCAGAAAAACGCTCATCCTTGTATATCGACGCGCTTTGAATACAGTGTTTCAGCCCCGGTGTGACTATTTGATAATCGAGACGCCAACCAACATTTTTATCCCAGGACTGGCCACGATTTGACCACCAGGTATATTGCTCTTCGCGTTGATCAACCTGCCGGAAGCCATCGACAAAGCCGACCCGATCGAATAAATCACTCAACCAGGCTCTTTCCTCGGGTAAAAATCCAGAATTTTTCTGGTTCGAACGCCAGTTTTTCAAATCGATATTCTGGTGTGCAATGTTCCAGTCACCACAGATGATAAATTCCCGCCGCTTACGCCGTAAGGCCTGTAAATGCAGCATGAAGCTGTCCATGAAACGGACCTTCGATTCCTGTCGATGGTCACCCGACGAACCCGATGGTGCATATAGCGAAATAACGGACAGGTTTTTATACCGAAATTCGAGATATCGCCCCTCATTATCAAATTCGGACTCACCGAAACCCCGAATAACTTGTAGCGGTTTGTGCAAACTGTATAGCGCTGTGCCGCTATAGCCTTTTTTCAGTGCATCAAAATAATGACACTGGTAAGGCTCGGGATGGAACATCGGATCCTCTAATTGATCAACCTGAGCCTTTGTTTCCTGAATAGCGACAAAATCAGCCCCCTGTTTTGCGAGCCAGGCAAAAAACCCCTTGCGCGCGGCTGCGCGTATGCCATTGGTATTGATCGATATTACTCGCATGAAACCACTATCATTCGAAAAAACAGACGCTATGATACATGATATGCATGCCTTTCAATCTCGTTTTCTCGAATATTGCCTGGACCGGGGCACCCTCAAATTTGGTGAGTTTACGCTCAAATCCGGGCGCGTAAGCCCCTACTTTTTCAACGCCGGATTATTTAACACCGGCGCTGACCTGGCAGCTCTGGGGAGTTTTTATGCAGAGGCTATCCAGCACGCAGAGGTGGAATTTGATCTATTGTTCGGCCCGGCGTACAAAGGTATTCCCCTCGCAGCGATAACCGCCAGCGCTTTGTATCAACATCATGCGCGCGATATCCCGTACGCGTTCGATCGAAAAGAAGTCAAGAATCACGGCGAAGGTGGCCGCACAGTCGGTGCGCCGATACAGGGCCAGGTGATGATTATTGACGATGTTATCACCGCAGGTACCGCAATCCGTCAGTCGATGCAATTAATCGAATCGCTGGGTGCCAGGGTTAAAGCGGTTACCATAGCGCTCGACCGCCAGGAAAAGGGGTTGGGAGACCTGTCCGCAATACAGGAGCTCGAACATCTCGGAGTACAGGTGATTCCGATTATTCGGCTCGACGATATCATTCAATATCTTAATAGCAGTAGCCAGACATCGCATCTACAGGCTGTAGCAGCCTACCGCCAGCAATACGGCAGCGACTGAACTCTAAACCGGAATACCAGTCTACTGCTAGATCACCGCCATGGCTGGGATTAATCATGAAACGACTACTGCTCATAAGCTGCCTGATCGCTATACCTTCCTATGCGGTTGAAAAAATAACGGTAGCAAGCAATGGACAACAGACCGCTATCGTCGAACTATATACCTCGGAAGGTTGTAGCAGTTGCCCGCCAGCCGATCGCTGGCTTCAGGCCTTAATAGAACTACCAAAAGATGAGCTCGACGTACTGGCTCTGGCGTTTCACGTTGACTATTGGGATTACCTGGGATGGAAGGATCGATTTGGCAGTCCAAAACACACCAGTAGACAGCGACACCTGGGGGCTAATAACCATCAGGCATCGATTTACACACCTGAGTTTTTTGTCAATGGCGTCGAGGCACGTGGCACCAGCCAGGTGCTAGATAAAATTCACCAGGCCAACAGCCAGCGGGCGGCGATTCAACTCAAACTGTCGATTTCAAAAACCGCCGACACATTTCGACTCGAATTGCAGTCAGACACCCCAGATGTCGAAGAGAAATCTCTTCAACACCGCTTTTTCGTCTATGAAAATCAACTCATGAGTGACGTAAAAAGGGGTGAAAATTCAGGTGAACGCCTGTTCCATCAGCAGGTGGTACGCTACATGAGCCCGGCACTAAATTTTAAACATAGCAACCCGCATGACATTAATATCAACCCACAATGGAATCTCGATAATATCGGTGTAGCGGCACTGGTAACCGCACCGGGTAACGATAGCTATCTCCAGGTTGTTCATACGCCAATCACGAAATTATTGGATTAGTGAAGCTTTTCGCCAGACCGGCGGCCAAACAAGCGGTGAAAATCAGCTAAAAATACTCTATGCTATTAGCTATAGATCACAAAGAGTGCCTGGACTGGGCGTAAAGAACCAGTGGTGCAGGGATGAGAAAGCATAATATTTCACGCATGATACATTGTATTATCAATACTAATTTAACCTTCTCAAAGGTTTTGCTTTGTCTGCTATTGCTCGGCATATCGGCCACTGCGAGTGCGGCTAAACTGTACAAATGGATCGATGAAAATGGTCAGGTTCGTTACAGCGACCGCATGCCCCCTAGCCAGATTAAGAGAGAACATCAAACCCTGAACGCCCAGGGTGTCGTGGTCACTACTACTGCAGCCGCCAAAACAGAGGAAGAAATAAAAGCCGCCAAGGAAGCTAAAAAAGAATTACAGGCAATACAGGAAGTTGCAAGACTAAATAAAGAATCTCAGGGGAGGCTCGACAGGGTTTTGTTACTGACCTTTAGCTCAGAAACAGAAATGAAACGCGTCAAGAATGATCGAATTGATGTACTCGACTCGGTCATCCGATTGATCTATAAAAGTATTGCCACGACGGAAGAGCGCCTGATTCGATTCAAAGGCATCGCCGAACAGCAATATATTATCAAAGAGAAGGAAGTGCCAGGCGGGTTGGCACAAAATATCGAAGAAACCACCCGTAAGCTGATTAATCGCGAAAAGCAGCTTTCCCTCAAACTGGGCGAAAAATTCAAAATTGAAGCACAGTACGAGGTTGATATAGCCCGTTTTCGATTATTGAATAACTGATCAAAACCTCCTTTTCAGCCCAGCCTGTTTAACACAAGTTCGAAAAATAGTGGTTTTTTAGAGGCATCGTCAAGCCTTAATTAGCGTGCCTACCCCTTTGTCGGTGAGTAATTCAAGTAACACCGAATGCCTAACCCGACCATCGATGATCTGGCTGGTTTTGACGCCGCACTTGACTGCGTCGAGGGCGCATCTCACCTTCGGTAACATACCGCCATGAATTATACCCTGTTCGATCAGGCGGTCAGTTTCCCTGGCAGATATGCCAGTCAATAATTTACCCTCAGGGTCGAGTACTCCCGGTGCATTAGTGAGCAATAACAGTTTTTCCGCACCGAGTACGGCGGCGAGTTTTCCGGCGACAAGATCAGCGTTAATATTATAAGAAACACCGTCTTTGCCGACACCAATCGGTGCGATAACCGGTATAAAATTATCCTCATCGAGCATTTTTACTACCGCGGGGTCGATACTATCGACTTCACCAACCTGCCCCAGATCCTGATTTTCAGCATCAGCGTTGGTCAGTTTCATTTTTCGCGCATTAATAAGCCCCCCATCCTTGCCGGTTAAACCTACTGCCCTGCCGCCATGGGAGTTGATGAGTGACACAATTTGCTTGTTCACCAGCCCGCCCAGTACCATTTCAACCACATCCATGGTTTCGTTATCAGTCACCCGCATGCCTTCAATAAAACGACTCTCCTTGCCAATCTGCTCAAGCAATTTACCAATCTGCGGACCACCACCATGGACAATAACCGGATTAACCCCCACTTGCTTTAACAGCACGATGTCCTGCGCGAAACTACTTTTCAATTGTTCATCGACCATTGCGTTGCCGCCAAATTTAATCACCACGGTTTTTTTATCGAGCGCCTGTATATAGGGGAGCGCTTCGATGAGAATATCGGCGACACTGTTCTTGTTTACTGTCATTTAAATAAACCTGTTGTTTAGCGATACTTCAGTCGTCGACTGGATTGAGAGCATTATAATGCTCTGCAACCAGATCAATCAGTTGCTTCGCAATTTCACTTTTATCGTTCAAGCTCAACAACTGTTGGCCGTCGGGCCAGATTACGATTAATTCATTGGTGTCACTTGCAAATCCAGTTTGCTCGGTACCCACCTGATTAGCCGCAATCATATCCAGCTTTTTGCGCTGTAATTTTTGCCGCGCATATTGTTCGACATTTTCGGTTTCCGCAGCGAACCCGAGTGTAAATGGTTTGTTTTCAAGCCGGGTCACCTCGCGCACAATATCCACGGTAGGGGTTAAACTAAGCTGCAAATTTTGTGCTTTCTTTTTAATTTTTTGTGCCGCAACCTGTTCCACGCGGTAATCTGAAACCGCCGCACAAGCAATGAAAATATCGGCCTGCGCTACTCTTTCGATTACCCTGTCGCGCATTTCGGCTGCACTGGTCACCGCTATACGCTCGACGCCGGGTGGCTCACTGAGACTCACCGGACCGCTCACTAGTGTCACTTTTGCACCCGCCCGCTGGGCCGCCTGCGCCAGCGCGAATCCCATCTTGCCGGTACTGTGATTACTAATATAACGCACCGGGTCAATCGCTTCTCGCGTCGGACCGGCAGTAATTAAAACCTGCTTGCCAGTCAGTTTCCCGGGACTAAGGCATTCAACAATCCGTTCGAATAACGCATTCGGCTCCAACATTCGACCCGGGCCTACGTCACCACAGGCTTGCTCTCCCTCGTCAGGACCCCAGACCAGTACAGCCCGCGCGGCAAGTTGCTTTATATTTTCCTGTGTCGCCTGGTTGGCATACATCTGCCGATTCATCGCCGGTGCAATTGCCACCGGTTGTTGGCTCGCAAGACACAGGGTGAGCAGCAGATTATCGGCATAACCGTCACGCATTTTGGCGATAAAATTAGCCGATGCCGGGGCGACGACCATGAGATCGGCCCAGCGTGCTAATTCAATATGATCCATCGCCGAATCGGATTCGGGGTCAAAAATATCGCTGTAAACGCGGTGGCCACTCAACGCCTGATATGTCAGTGGCTGGACAAATTCTGTAGCAGCGGCAGTCATCACCACACGCACCTCGGCACCCGACTTAATGAGCAGTCGAATCAACTCGGCCGACTTGTAGGCGGCAATACCACCGGTAACCCCGAGCAGGATTTTTCTCTTGAGCATTTGTTCCATATAGTCTATTTTAGCGTAACTGGATATGATCTGGGGTTCCCAGGATCATTCCAGATTGAGAATAACGTAAAGGATTACAAATGGCGATTACCGATTGGCCTGCGGAAGAAAGGCCGCGTGAAAAACTACTGCTGAAAGGCGCTCCTTCCCTCTCCGATGCCGAATTGCTGGCGATCTTCCTGCGCACTGGATTGCCGGGAATATCAGCTGTCGACCTGTCTCGACATTTACTCACCGAGTTTGGATCCCTGCGCGCAATATTAACCGCCTCGCAGTCCGAATTCTGCCGCCACAAGGGGCTCGGCAATGCCAAGTTCACCCAGCTACAGGCGGTTATGGAAATGGCCAATCGGCATTTTTCCGAGGCGCTAAAACGCAAAGATTGCTTAACCAGCCCGGCAGACACTATGGCCTACCTGCACAGTCAGCTGCGTGATCGTCAACACGAAGTATTTGCCTGCGTGATGCTCGACAATCGCAATCGCGTCATCGCATTTCGTGAAATGTTTCGCGGTACTATCGATGGCGCAAGCGTCTATCCGCGCGAAGTCGTTAAACAGGCCCTGGCGGATAATGCGGCCGGAGTAATCCTCGCTCACAACCATCCTTCCGGTATCGCCGAACCCAGTCAGGCGGATATTCAGATTACCGAACGTTTGAAAAAAGCCCTCGCGCTGGTCGATATTCGCGTCCTCGACCACGTCATTATTGGCGACGAAACCCTGTGCTTTTCGGAGCGTGGATTAATTTAGCGAGCCTCCTGGATAGTCTGCTTATACCAATCCGGTATCTGCTCGGCTTCTATGGGTCGGCTAATATAGTAACCCTGGACATAATCGCAGTTCATTTCGCGTAATATATCTTTTGTTGCGAGTGTTTCCACGCCTTCCGCAACCACTTTCAACTCGAGCGTATGCGCGAGTTCTATGGTCGCTTTAACGATCAACTGATCATCTGGGTTTGCCACCATATCGCGGATAAATGATTGATCTATTTTCAGCTTTTCTACCGGCAAATCTTTCAAGTAGGTCAGGGACGCCTGCCCGGTGCCAAAATCGTCGATCGAAAGCGATAATCCCATCGACCCGAGGTGGCTCAAAATCTCTATCACCTCATCGGGTTCCTGCATAATCTGACCTTCGGTTATTTCAATAAGAATTTGCCCTGGCTCGACGCCATATTGGTTTAAATAATTCTCGATGCGCCTCGGCAAATACTGATCGTGCAAGTCAATCATAGACAGGTTAATGCCTATCACCAGCCCCTCGATTTTCAATTCGCTGAGCAATTTACAGGTTACCGCAATAATCCAGTTGGTCAGCGGTTTGATAAGCTGGTTTTTCTCGGCGATCTGAATCGTTCGCTCTATCGAAGACGTGTGCGTATCCGGGTGTTTCCAGCGTAAAAGGGCTTCAAAATACGCGGTGCTATGATCATTCAAATCGATTACCGGTTGAAATACCAGCTTCAGTTCATCGTTTTCTATAGCCTTACGCAAAGACTGGATCAGGGTAAACCCCGAGTAGTCCGTGTCGTCCTCGAGCCTTTGATAAAAAACAATCGGCCATTCGCTTTTTTCGGCCTCTACCAGTGCCGAACAGGCATTTTGGTACAGTTCATCTGCTTCAGTGCCATGTTCCGGGTAAACTGCAATACCCATCCCCAGGGTTGCATCCAGGTCTCGACCATAGACATGGAAACGATCAACCAGTGCCTGGTATATTTTTTCCACCAGGCTCACTAACTGATCAGGATCGAGCACTTCTACCAACACCGCGAATATACCTTTCTCGAACCGAGAAACATTGTCAGACTCGCGCAAACTGGCCAGCAGACTTTCGGCTATTCGTTTTAGTAGCGCGTCAGCCAGATACTGACCCTGCTGGTGGGCGATCGAATCAAAATTAGTGATATCTATCAGTATCAGCGCATATTTGCGTCCCGAGCGCTTGCCCTCGTTGATTGCCTGCAAAAGACGATCTTCAAAAATAATACGATTATTCAGCCCGGTCAGCGGATCGTGTTTGGCCATGCCCTGAAGCGCATGAAAATACTCGTGCATCACCTTAAGCCCCGGTGTGACGGGCCTGGACTTAGCGCGTTTCCCGCTATAATGATTGACCGCAGTATCGCGCATTTTTTGCGCCAACAACAACAGCGGGTTTATCAATAATCGATTAAACTGGCTATATACCAACCATGCAGCTATGGCGAGTATGAGCAGTACCGGGAATACCTGCTGGATCCACAGATCAAAATAAAGCAGTGGCTGACTACTCAAGTGTAACTTACCGAGCACCAGCCCCTCTTCCTCAAGCAATATCGTCAAGGATTCAGAGCTGTCGCTGGAATTCGTCACTTCGGTATATTCGATTAAGTCAGCAGCACCCAAATTCAACTGCAATTTTTTTTGCGTGACAATTGAAAACTCGGTCAGAAAACTGAAGTAATCCATACTCACGATTAGTATCGTTTGACCAGTTGACGACGATATGCTCCCTACAATTTCCAACAAGACTTTATCGGCGATACGACAGCTGGTAATACGCGGCAGCAGATAATCCTTAAAATCCTGTTGATTACTGCCTTGAAACTTCAGGCAACCCGGTTTCGGCGGGTGTGATTTGATCTCGCCGTTTTGGTCAAATTTGATCAGTAATACCGACCGAATATTTGGATTTTGCGGGTAATATCCCCACAGAAAAGTCTGTAGGCGTTGGTCCGGGTCGCTAGATTCGAGCAGGGTGCTAATCAGATAATACTGAGATTGCAGCCAGAGACGCTGCTTCTGTTGAAAGTGGGCGATCTGCGACTCCCACAGTTGCTTGAGTGCAGCAGACTGAGTACGGTTTTGCTGAAGCACCATTTGCTGCAGGGACCCGCTCCAGGCCAGCAGGGCAACAATTGCTAGTCCTATGATTAAGCCTGCACTGAAAAGCGGTAGTTTGAATTTCATCAACACTCACCTGGTCAGCTGCCTAAGACGCATCACTCGATATTTTGAACCTGCTCGCGCATCTGCTCGATCAGCACCTTCAAATCGATCGACCACTGCGTGGTTTGACTGTCCTGTGACTTCGAACCGAGTGTATTGGCCTCGCGATTGAGCTCCTGCATCAGAAAATCGAGGCGTCTACCTACCGCTTCTTTGCGTTTCAGGACTTTTTCAACTTCTTCAATATGAGTATCGATACGATCCAGTTCTTCGTCTACATCGAGTTTTTGCGCCAGTATTACCAGTTCTTGTTCGAGCCGTCCAGTGTCCGCACTTTCACTCCACTGTTTTAATTTTTCGTGCAAATTATTTTCCCATTTCTCGCGTAGTGCGACCATCATCTGCGGTCGATGGGTTCTAAGCTGTTGCACGATTTCACTAATCTGGGTACAGCGCGAACTAATCATCTTTTGCAATGCCCGACCCTCAGTCTCACGGGTTTCTATCAGTTGCCCGAGTGCATTTTCAAGACTCGACAGCGCCAGTGAAACCAGCGGTGAGAGATCCTTTTCACTTTCAACTATAACCCCCGGCCAACCGAGAATATCTGCCACCGACAGATTGCTACCCTCGTGTACTATATTTAACACTTCCTGCTCGGCCTGACGTAGCTTACGCACGATGTCCTCGTTAAGCTGTAAATTACCATCCAGGGTCTGGCTCAGTTTATAACGCAGACCAAGATCAATTTTTCCACGCTTCAAATGCTTCGACGTCAACTTACGGATTTCGGGTTCTAAAGATTTAAATTCATCCGGTAGCTTTAGGCCGAGTTCCAGGTAGCGATGATTGACCGAACGAATCTCCCAGGTCAGCACCCCGGCATCGCAGTTTTCTTGCGCGCGGGCAAATGCGGTCATACTTTTTAACACGATGATTGTCTCTTATTGACGATGTGCGGATGATAGCTTATTTAGTCAGCACATGCATAAACTGGCACACAATTTTAAGCATAGAACGCTGACGGCGGCATCGATGATCAGTATAATCTCGATTCTTTTTCAGGAGGCCTATGCATGAGACCCAGCGGCAGAGCAAACGACGAACTACGCCCGATTAAAATCACCCGCAATTACACCAAACATGCCGAGGGATCGGTTTTGATCGAATGCGGTGACACCCGCGTTATCTGTAACGCTACGGTAGAAGATTCGGTACCCGGCTTTCTACGCGGTAAAGGCAAGGGCTGGGTGACCGCTGAATATGGCATGCTGCCGCGATCTACCGGTAGCCGCATGCGCCGCGAGGCGAGTAGCGGAAGACAAGGTGGTCGTACCATGGAAATTCAACGCTTAATCGGTCGTGCGCTACGCGCTTCGCTCGATACGAAAAAGCTCGGCGAGAGAACCATCACGATCGATTGTGATGTCATTCAGGCCGATGGCGGCACACGAACCGCTTCAATTTCTGGCGCCTGGGTGGCTTTATCAGATGCCATTCAAACCCTGCTAGACAAGGGTGCCCTGAAGCAAACCCCGATCGAATGCCAGATCGCTGCTGTTTCGGTCGGCATCTACGAAGGGCAGGCCGTGCTAGACCTCGACTACGCCGAGGATAGTAGCGCACACACCGATATGAATGTTGTTATGGATAGCAACGGTGGCTATATAGAGGTACAGGGTACCGCCGAGGGCGTATCGTTTTCAGAGGTTGAACTGAATAATATGCTAGCTCTTGCGCGAAAGGGCGCCGAGGAAATTTTTACATTACAGACACGGGCATGAAAAAACTGGTACTCGCTTCGAGCAATCCCGGCAAGCTGCGTGAACTCTCGGCACTGCTAGATGGTTCGCTCTATGAAGTATTTCCACAGGCCGATTTTGACGTGCCAGATGTTGCCGAAACCGGTACCACCTTTGTCGAAAACGCGATAATTAAAGCCCGCCATGCCGCGCATCATACTGGCTACGCGGCTCTAGCAGACGACTCGGGCATCGTCGTCGATGCGTTAAACGGAGAACCAGGGGTATACAGTGCGCGATTTTCCGGTAGCAATGCTAGCGACGATGCGAATAACGCCCTGCTGGTAGAAAAATTAAGCTCGGTACCGGAAGCCCAGCGCGGCGCCTGCTATCAGGCAGTCATCGTCTATATGCGCCACGCGGCCGACCCTTCACCGATTATCTGCGAGGGTAGTTGGCAAGGGGTTATAGTTCTAGAAGCCAGGGGGAGTGGGGGATTCGGTTACGACCCCTATTTTTACCTGCCCGAATACGGCTGTACCAGCGCCGAGCTTAGCGCCGCTGAAAAAAATCGAGTCAGCCACCGTGGTCAGGCGCTCAGGCTTTTACTCGACAGGTTACCCCATTGATCCCCCAGCCCCCCCCACTGGGTCTTTACATCCACCTGCCCTGGTGTGAAAAAAAATGTCCCTACTGCGATTTCAATTCGCACCAACTCGATGTCTTACCCGAGCAAGATTACATCACCGCGTTACTCAACGATCTGGAGCAGGATCTGCCACTCATCT
>CBDUSZ010000052.1:0-15796 GCA_965370015.1 uncultured bacterium
TTCAGAGATATGATTTTATCTCCTGCCAACAGTCCCGCTGCTGCTGCCGCGCCTTCTGGTATTACCTCATCTATTAGCACTGGCAGGTCAGGCCGCCACATC
Organism: uncultured bacterium; assembly: GCA_965370015.1. GTDB lineage: Bacteria > Pseudomonadota > Gammaproteobacteria. The sequence continues at coordinate 103 of CBDUSZ010000052.1, forward strand.
GATAATCCCAGTTCACCCATCAAGTCTACCTGCTCATCCTGCAGCAGCCTCAAATTGCTAATATCTAGCGTCTTGTCACTGATTTGCTTATCGAGACCCTGTACCGTGAGGGTAATGTCTTCACGATCTATAGATTCTTCGAGTAAGGTGAATCTAGCCTTTTGCCAACTTGGAATTTCGATGCCATTGATCGATAAAATAACATCCCGTGACTGGACACCCGCCGAATAAGCAGGGCTTGGGTTGCTCACTTCACCGATTATCGGCTTGATACCGGCCACACCCGCAAGATAAATCAGGTAATAAGCAAAAATGGCAAAAATAAAATTAAATACAGGCCCGGCAACGACGATAGCAAATCGTCGCCACACACTTTTACGGTTAAACGCACGATCAAGATCGACTTCGGCAACATCACCTTCGCGCTCATCCAGCATTTTCACATAACCGCCGAGCGGTATGGCGGCCAGAACATATTCTGTCTGGTCATCCCCTGCTTTTTTAATCCACAGCGGTTTACCAAATCCAACCGAAAACCGCAGCACCTTGACACCCATCTTGCGGGCTACCCAGAAGTGACCGAATTCATGAATGGTCACCAATATGCCGATAGCAAGGGCAAAAGCGCCAACATTATAGACTACAGTAAGAAAATCCACGGCTATTTACACTGACTGGTTTGAACCAGTTGTTGATTAACAAAATTCCTTGCCCGAGCATCGTCAGCAAGGACTGTTTCCAGGCTATCTATCTCACGCGAATCTATTTTTTGCAGCGTTTTTTCGATCAATTTCGGAATTTCTGTAAATCTGATCCGATGATTTAAAAAATTCTCCACTGCAACTTCGTTTGCCGCATTCAAAATCGTCATGCTGGTGCCGCCTTGCCTGGACGCTTCGCGCGCAAGCCGCAGGCAGGGAAACCGTTTTTCATCGGCAACCTCGAAGTCTAACTGACTGACCTGTAATAAATCCAGTGGTTCAACACCACTGCTAATTCGCTCTGGCCAGGCCAGCGCATATGCAATCGGTGTACGCATGTCTGGATTACCCATTTGTGCGAGCACCGAGCCGTCATTATAAGCCACCATTGAGTGAATAATACTTTGCTTGTGTAGCAAGATTTCCACATCGCTTTCAACCATCCCGAATAACCAGCATGCTTCTATCAGCTCGAGGCCTTTGTTCATCATAGTTGCAGAGTCAACCGAAATTTTTGGGCCCATTTCCCAGTTCGGATGAGCAATAGCCTGTTGCGGGGTAATTTGCTCAAAATCAGCTAACGGCAATTCCCGGAACGGTCCACCAGAACCGGTGAGCAATATCCTGGTAACGCCTTTCTCACTTAATTCCTTAGAAATCCCCATCGGCAAACACTGGAATATAGCATTATGTTCGCTATCGACAGGAATCAATTCAGCACCATTCTTTGCCACTTCCGCCATGAATAATGAACCAGCCATCACCAGTGATTCCTTATTTGCCAACAAGACTCGCTTACCCGCCCGCACCGCTGCCAGTGTTGGCATTAAACCAACCGAACCAACAATCGCGGCCATCACCATGTCCACCTCTGAGTCCGAGGCGACTCGTGCTAATGCCGTATCGCCGCCGAGAACTTCGGTAATATTATTTTTCGGCAATAATTCTTCCAGCTGAGCAGCGCTTTGCTGATCAGCCATTACCGCATACAGGGGACGATGACTCTGGCATATTTTTGCCATTTGCTCGACATTCGTATTGGCGGTCAAAGCGTATAAGGCGTATTTGTCTGGATGTCTGGCAATAACATCCAGGGTACTGGAACCGATCGAACCCGTGGCACCCAGGATGGTGATATGCTTCATCTAAACCGCGCCCACGACATACAGTCCAACAACGAAAATCGGCGTCGCTGCAATCACGCTATCGATCCGATCGAGCACACCGCCGTGTCCCGGCAGCAGCTTACCACTGTCCTTAACCGAAGCCTCGCGTTTCAATATGCTTTCGTAAAGATCGCCGACAACAGAAATGACTGAAGTAGCAAGGCCGATTAATAAAAACTGCCACAATGCTATATCCCATCCCTTGCTGAGCTGAAAAACAATTAACATCCAGACAATATTCAGAATTATCCCGCCCGCGACACCTTCCCAGGTCTTACCTGGGCTAATTCCGGGTGCGAGTTTGTGCTTGCCAAACCTTTGACCACTAAAATAGGCGCCGATATCGGCTACCCATACCAGGGTTAATAAGTACAACAGTATCCAGCCGCCCTGCTCAAAATGTTGATGTACAAATACCATTCCGCTCACGCATATCCAAAGTAAAGCGGCTCCTAGAAAATATTGGCAGATACGTACTGGCAGAGACCATTGCCCGGAAAAACGATACAGCAATAAAAATCCAGAAATTGCGAGCCATAACATTAATCCAGCAAATGACTGGTAAAAATTGATGCGGGTGCCGAAAAACTCACCCGAAACCCAAAACAGGGCAGCAACCATCATCGCTAAAACCACGCTGACAGTGAACCCAGGCTTTATCGTCAGCATAAGTAATTCATAGTTGGCGGCAAATAATGCCAACGTAAATAGCGCCACTACCCATCGATGATCGGCCAGCAATATAGCTCCGATAAATACCAGAGCCAACCCCAGCGCTGTAATGACACGCTGCTTTAGCATGATATCTCCATCTGCTCGCTGGTTTTGCCATAGCGCCGCTGTCTGTGCGAATAGATATCTAATGCTTTTTGCATTTCCCGCTCGGAAAAATCAGGCCATAATACATCGGTAAAATAAAGTTCAGCGTAAGCCAGTTGCCATAACAGGAAATTACTAATCCGTTGCTCACCACCGGTGCGGATAAACAGGTCCGGATCGGGAATATTCGCCAGTGACAACTCCGATTCGAGAATTGGTTGATCGATTTGGGCAAGCGTCAATTCATTGCGCGCGATCTTGCTGGCAATGGATTTTACTGCGTTCAATATATCCCACTGCCCACCGTAATTGGCAGCTATATTCAAGTTCATTAATTGGTTTTCTGCAGTCAGTGTTTCCGATTCGACGATCTGATCTTGCAATGCCTGAGGGAACGCCCGGCGGTCACCGATAAATCGAATACGAATATTTTTATTATTTAGTTCGGCACTGTTTTGCTTCAGCGAATGCAGGAACAGCTCCATTAATGAACTGACTTCCTCGGTAGGACGATTCCAGTTTTCACTGCTAAAAGCGAATAGGGTTAAATGCCTGGTTCCTGATCGGGCAAAAAAATCGATCGTTTTTCGTGTATTTTCGACACCTTTTCGATGCCCGAAGGCTCTTGGCATCAGGCGTTTTTTCGCCCACCTGCCGTTACCGTCCATGATAATGCAAACGTGCCGGGGTACGGAAGCCTCTTCATTGACGGTTGACTTCATCGCAATCTAATTGCCAGTAACTATCTGCTAGCTGGCTGGCGAAAAAATCGCAAGCGACTGCTGAACAAGGCAATAGCTGGCGAAAATGCACAGTTTACACCGAGTAAATGAGCATTTTGAGCCTGTTATTGACGCTGTTATGTACCGCATGTGAATTTCTAAACCGCCTGCTAAATTTCCATCAACTCTTTTTCCTTAGTCTGCAACAGGGTTTCAATTTCGTCAGTAGACTGGTTGGTAACCTGTTGTATCAGATCCTGGCCTTTATGGTCTTCGTCTTCGGAAATGTCTTTATCTTTCAACAGAGTTTTTAATTCATTATTGGCGTCACGCCTTATATTGCGTACAGCAATTCGTGAATTTTCAGCCAGTTCACGCACTACTTTAACCAGTTCCCGGCGGCGTTCTTCAGTTAAAGGTGGCATCGGCACACGAATTACTGCGCCAGCAGTTGATGGATTCAGACCCAAATCTGAACTCATAATCGCTTTCTCAATCAGTGGCACCATACTTTTGTCCCAGGGTGTGACCGCCAGGGTGCGAGCATCTTCAACCGTCAAGTTGGCCGCCTGGCCGATCGGCACTTCGCTGCCGTAGAAATCAACTGTAATATGATTCAACAGACTGACGTGGGCTCTACCGGTTCTGATTTTTAAAAGTTCTGCCTTAAATGCATCAATACTTTTATTCATTCGCGTCAGAGCGTCTTGTTTTATATCGTTTATCATTTTTATGCCTCAGCGGGTGAAACTTTAGTGCCAACATGTTTACCTTTCGCAACATTTAGCATTGCGCCTGATTTATTGATACTACATACCACCATATCTAACGAATTATCGTTACACATAATCATTGCCGCTACATCCATTACTGCCAGACGTTTATCGATAGCCTCATCATAACTCAGTTGTTCGAATCGCACTGCATCGGGATATTTCACGGGATCCTTATCATAAATACCATCGACCTTGGTCGCCTTGATCATTAAGTCCGCCTGTATTTCGACAGCCCTCAGACTAGCACCCGTATCGGTAGTGAAATAAGGGCTACCTGTGCCGGCGGCAAATATTACTATTTCTCCCACCGAAATTCTGCGGCGCGCCTCCCTTTGCGTGTATCTATCGCATACTTGCGGCATATCCAGTCCTGACATGACGCTAGCCTCCATATCTTGCTGCTGCATCGCATCCCGTAGCGCCAACGCATTCATAACAGTTGCCAGCATGCCCATATGGTCGCCAGTAACGCGATCCAGACCCGCTGCTGCTAGCCTGGCACCACGAAACATATTGCCGCCACCGACTACCACGCCTAACTCTACACCAGCCTCGATCAATCGTTTCAATTCACCAGCCATATTAGCGACGATATCCGGCTCTATGCCGAAATCGGACTGCCCCATCAGGGCCTCGCCACTTAATTTAACCAGAATTCGTTTATATTTTAGATTTGCCATGTCACCCTAAAATAAAGGCCGCGTCTGCGGCCTTTATATTAACTATTTAGCTGGGAAGCAACTTCCGCAGCAAAATCTTCGACTTTCTTTTCGATGCCTTCGCCGACCTCATAACGAATAAAACCTGAAATTGTTGCACCTGCCGAAGCAAGCAACTTGCCCACAGTTTGATCTGGATCTTTAACAAACGGCTGCTCGACTAGCGTGACTTCGGCAAGAAACTTTTTCAGGCGCCCCTGTATCATTTTTTCAATGATTTCGGGCGGCTTACCGCTATCTTGCGCCTGCGCGATTAATATGCCTTTTTCTTTTTCAATGAATTCTGCTGGAACTTCTGATTCATTGACAAACTGAGGACTCACAGCAGCGATATGCATTGCGATGTCTCGCGCCATACCCGATTCAGCGCTTGAATCAACCAACACACCAATTCTCAAACCGTGCAGGTACGAAGCAATACCCTGATCCGACTCGATGATTTCAAAACGACGAACCTGTATATTTTCACCTACCTTGCCTATCAATACCTGCCGCGCTTCTTCGACAGTCTGCCCACTCGCGAGCTTAACACTAGACAATTCAGCTACAGACGCGGGTTTTTGTTGTAGCAACGCCTGTAACACCCCATCGGCAAAAGACTGAAAATTATCGTCCTTGGCAACAAAATCCGTTTCTGAATTGATCTCAAGGATTGCCGCAGTTTTTCGATCTTCGGTTACCACGGATTTAATCACGCCATCGGCCGCCACACGTCCTGCTTTCTTATCAGCCTTAGCCGCACCCGATTTTCTCATCAGCTCTACTGCTGCATCGATATCACCACTAGTCTCGACTAACGCTTTCTTGCATTCCATCATGCCCGAACCAGTTCGCTCGCGCAGTTGTTTCACTAAAGATGCTGTTATAGCCACTTCAATACCTCTGTTTTAAATTACTCAGTTGCCGCTTTCTTGGTGGCTGCTTTCTTAGTCGCTGCCTTTTTAGGCGCGGCTTTCTTGGTCGCCGCCTTCTTAGTCACCGCCTTTTTAGGTGCGGCTTTCTTGGTCGCTGCCTTCTTTACCGGGGTCTTTATAGGCGTAGCTGCCTCAATTTCCGCTACCACTTCCGTTTCAGCAGCCTTTTTGTCTGGCATTACGACTTCTGTAGTTGCTGTTTCTGCCACAACCTCGGCAGGTTTGACTTCTCCTACTTCGGCTGTTTCTACCGCTTCAGCCGTTTTTATCGGTTCGCCGCCTACCCTGGAAGATTTCTTCGCCGAAATTTTAACCGCGGCCTTAGCCGGAACCCTGGCATTTTCATTAGCAATTTCGATCATTTCGTCGTCATTAACAGCGGCTACGATACTCTCCTTCCCAATCAGAATCGCATCTGCAGCCATTTTTGTATAAAGCCTGATAGCGCGCATCGAATCATCATTTCCAGGCACAATATAATCGATATTGTTCGGAGAATTATTCGTATCCACTATGCCGACGACCGGAATACCAAGCTTACTGGCCTCAAGAACCGCAATATCTTCATAACCAACGTCGACAACAAACAGCACATCGGGCAGGCCGCCCATATCTTTGATACCACCTAGAGTTTTGTCTAGCTTCTCCCGTTCGCGTGACAATTGCAGAATCTCTTTCTTGTTAATTTTTTCGTATTTGTTGTTTTGCGCCATTTCTTCCAGTTCTTTAAGTCTTTTGATCGAGGCGCGAACGGTGCGAAAATTGGTCAACATACCACCTAACCAACGATGATTGACAAATGGCATGCCGCATCTCAGGGCTTCCTCTTTAATCGAATCGCTGGCGGCTCGCTTGGTTCCTACAAAAAGAACTTTGCCTTTTTTCGAGGCAACCTTACCGAGGTAATTGACCGCATCCTTGCATAAGGGCATGGTTTGTTCGAGATTGATAATATGGATTTTATTGCGCTCGCCGAAAATAAAGGGAGCCATTTTGGGATTCCAGAAACGGGTTTGGTGACCAAAATGCACGCCCGCTTCTAACATTTCACGCATGGTAACGTTAGACATAAGTTTCTCCAGATGTCAGTATCGGGCGGTTATTCACTAATCGAACCACCCAGGGGTTAAGCCTCCACATATCCGACGATTACGACCTGTACTCTGGTAAAATACAGGCACCCATAATTGCGTTACAATATGTGTGTGTAGTTATAGGACCCATTTAAAAATGCGCCCTAAGTTTAGTTTAGCTTCGATGTTGCCGAAGGCGCGCGCTTTATACCATAATCCCTTTAATTCAACAACATGACAGTGAAATATTTATGGGTGTATCGATCAAATCCTCAGAAGAAATAGAAAAAATGCGTGTCGCCGGTCGCCTCGCTGCGGACGTGCTGCGCATGATCGAACCCCACGTTACTCCTGGGATCACAACCCATGAACTGGATGAAATCTGTCACAACTATATGGTGAATGAGCAAAATACCATTCCGGCGCCATTAAATTACCGCGGTTTTCCGCGTTCGATCTGCACCTCGGTCAACCATGTGGTATGCCACGGTATACCGGCCGACAAAAAACTCAAGTCCGGCGACATCATCAATATTGACATCACCGTGATCAAGGAAGGATATCATGGTGATACCAGCCGTATGTTTATGGTCGGCAAAGCAACTATCCAGGGCGAACGCCTGTCGCGCGTGGCTTATGAATGTATGAAACTAGGTATCGAAATGATTAAACCCGGGGTGCGACTGGGTGATATCGGATCTGCGATTCAGAACCATGCAGAAAAAAATCACTGCAGCATTGTGCGCGAGTATTGCGGTCACGGCATAGGCATCTTATTTCACGAGGATCCCCAGGTGCTGCATTACGGTAAGCCGAATACTGGCCTGGTACTCGAACCGGGCATGACATTCACCATCGAACCGATGCTGAATCTCGGCAAACGTCACGTCAAACTGCTACCCGATGACTGGACGGTAGTGACTAAAGACCATAGCCTGTCCGCTCAATGGGAACACACCAATCTGGTCACCGACGATGGGTTTGAGGTGTTAACTCTGCACCCGCACTATGGATTGTAAGATGCCACCGACAATTGACGATGCTTTAGGCCGGGCTCTCACCCCACAAGGCTTACAATCAGCGGTAATTGTCGAGGTACTTAACCAGGCCAACGAGCAGATATACCGGGATTTCGACCGTGGCGTATCGATACAGGAACTGGTGCATCAAAAAGCAAAGCTCGTCGATAGCGTACTACAGTTTTGCTGCCAGTATTTTATCGGTCTGGAAACCAACCGCGGGTTAAGCCTGATAGCAGTAGGTGGCTATGGCCGCAGCGAACTATTCCCCGGTTCCGACATTGATCTAATGATTCTACTCGAGAAAAAACCTGGCAAAGCCATAGAACAGCAACTCTCGGCATTCCTCACATTTCTCTGGGACATCGGCCTGGAAGTTGGGCACAGCGTACGTACTGTCAAAGATTGTGTTCGTGAGGGCAAAGCGGATGTCACTGTAATTACCAATATGATCGAATCGCGATTGATCTATGGTAACGAGGAGTTATATGAAAAATTTCAGAAAGCGATTGCACCTGCGAAGATGTGGTCATCGCGAAAATTTTTCGAAGCCAAGCTCAGGGAGCAGCAAAACCGGCACCTTCGTTATAACGATACGGCCTACAATCTCGAGCCCAACATCAAGGAAGGTCCAGGCGGCCTGCGTGACATCCAGATTATTGGCTGGGTAGCAAAGCGCCATTTTGGCGCCAGATCCTTCCGCGAGCTGGTAGATCACGAATTTATCACCGAAGCCGAATACGAACTGTTAAGCGCGGGCCAGAGCCATCTCTGGAAAGTTCGCTTCGCACTGCATCGACTCGCCAAACGGCGTGAAGACCGACTGTTATTCGACTATCAAAAACAATTGGCAACCGACTTTGGCTTCGAAGCGGGTCCACACAATCTCGCCATCGAACAATTCATGCAGCAGTATTATCGCACTATTATGGATCTCGAACGCCTGAACGAAATGCTATTGCAGATATTCAAGGAGGAAATATTAGTTACCGATGCGCAAAGAAAAATCACCATCATCAACGATCGTTTTATGCTGCGTAACCGCTTTATCGAGGCACGATATCCGGAGGTATTCAAGCAGCATCCGCCCGCACTGGTTGAGTTGTTTTTGCTGGTTTCGACCCACCGGCACTGCGAAGGCGTCACCGCTTCGACCATTCGCCTGGTACGCGAACATCTGTACCTGGTGGATGATGATTTCCGCAATAACGACGAAGTAAATCATCTGTTTATGCAATTGATGAGCGCGCCAGAAGGTATGACCCACCAGATGCGTCGTATGAATTCGTACGGCTTTTTGGCCCGCTATATTCCTGCATTCGGTAAAATTACCGGGCGCATGCAATACGATCTGTTCCATGCCTATACCGTGGATCAACACACGATATTTGTGATTCGAAATCTACGCCGATTTGCACTCGAAAAACACGAGGATGAGTTTCCATTCTGCAACCTGGTGTACAGCAAGCTGGAAAACCCATGCCTGCTGTACCTGGCAGCGCTATTTCACGATATCGCCAAAGGTCGTGGCGGGGATCACTCCCAGATTGGCGCCGAGGAAGCGACCCGGTTTTGTCTACAGCACAAGCTCAACCGGAAAGATACTCGAATTGTTTCGCAACTGGTACGCGACCATTTGCTGATGTCGGTCACCGCGCAACGCAAGGATATTAGCGATCCAGATGTAGTGCGAGAATTTGCGCTTCAGGTCGGTAGCACGGATATGTTGAACCACCTTTATTTGTTAACAGTCGCCGATATTCGCAGCACTAACCCCAAACTGTGGAATAACTGGAAAGATGCACTGCTCAAGCAGCTATACCAGGCCACAAAGCATGTGATTCGTCTCGGTATAGACAATACACCCGATATCGAAGATATCATTCAGGAAAACAAGGATGCCGCGTACGAGGCCATGGCCAACCTGCCCTACGATTCAACGCAAATTAACGCGCTGTGCGAAGCACTGCCAGGCGATTATTTTCTGCGCCATCATCCCCTCGAAATCGAGTGGCACGTGAATACCATACTCGGCAATCCAGAAAAACAGACTCTGGTCAATATTCGCCAGGCCAGGCACAGCAAAACAACCAAGCTATTTGTTTATTGTGACGAGCACCCTAATGTATTCTCACAGGTCACCGGCACGCTCGGGGCCCTTGGCCTGAGTATTTTGAACGCAGATATTTTCACTACCCAAAATGAAAAGGTAATGGATACTTTTATTATCCAGGACCATAACGGTCAGGCTATCAGCGATCCGAAAATGATTCAGCATATTGAAGCGTCCCTGAGCAAAGCACTTAAGTCCGACTCAATTTATCAAGCCGAGTCCAACAAGCGCACTCCTCGACGCCTAAAGGCATTTAATCGACCCACCGAAATTCACTTTGAGCAGGATTATCTCAACAGCCGTACCGTGATGGAAATCAATGCGATGGATATGCCCGGTTTACTATCAGTCATCGCTAATGTTATTGCCACCTTGTATATCAATATCACCCACGCGAAGATTTCGACACTGGGAGAAATGGTAGACGATATTTTTTACCTGACTACGCTCGAGGGAAAAAATATAACCGATCAGTCGGTTCTAGAGGCACTTGAAACAGGCATGATAGAGGCCCTGGAAGCCAAAAAAGCAGCCTAGGAATTTATAATTAATAGCTATATTGAATTCGGTATAGAGGATTGCAGGAAGGTAACCCAGGCTCTTCAATTCTTCGACAATTTATAGTGTTCAAGCTTTGCCCAGGCAGCGAGGCCGGTTGACCAATCATAGAATCACCCATACGCGGCTGAATCGGTGCCGGGATTGCATCGACCATACATCATTGACTGAACCCAGTTTTTGCGGAAAATGGCCGCCGCACAGGAATAATAAATCCAGGGGTTAATTCATGGCACACGATAGACAATCAAAATGGCATTCACTTTGGGTTTTCCCTCCCATTCTGGTCGGCATTGCTATTTTTATTTTTATGGTCAGCGGCAAGCAGGCGCCGCAAAAATCGGAACATGGTGAAGCAACCCGTTTTGTGCGCGTTATTACAGTCGAGGAAAGGGACTTCATCCCGGTTGCCGTGGGTTATGGTAGCGTCCAGCCAGCCCAGGTGTGGGCTGCTGTCGCCCAGGTATCCGGCAGAATTATTGCCATGCACCCGCGCTTACGCGATGGTGAAATCATTACTGCGGGAACCGAATTATTCCAGATCGACCCCACTGATTACCAACTAAATCTGGCAAAAGTGCAAAATGAGCTTATCGAACTAAACCTGCAGGGCGACAATTCGGCTGCATCTTTGAAAATTGAGCAGCGCAATCTGGCCCTCGCGGAAAAAGAATTTAAACGTCAGAAGAATCTCGCCACGCAGGGTACGGTGTCTCAAAGCAGTGCCGACGAAGCCGAACGTGCAATGTTAAGTTCAAGATCGCTGGTGCAAAATCTAGAAAACACGATCGCCCTGTTACCGGTTCAACGCAGCCTGCAGCAAGCGAAAATCATCCAGGCCGAGCGTGATCTGGCCGACACAACCCTGGTGGCGCCATTCAACATGCGAGTAACAGGCCTCGCGATTGAGACGCATCAGTTTGTCAGCAAGGGACAAACTTTACTCTCGGGAGATTCAGTAGATCGAGTCGAGGTCATCGCGCAGGTGGCGATGGCAGATCTTAGGACTCTGTTTATCGGACGACCAAATCTGCCATCCGACATTCTATCGATCACCGATAACCTGGCCGAATTTACCGGTTTTAAGCCGACTGTAAGAATGGATATAGGCGCTGGATTAATGGCCGAATGGGAGGCCGAGTTTGTTCGTATATCAGATAGCGTTGACCCGCAAACCCGGACTATGGGCATAGTCGTCGCTGTCGACCGACCGATGCAAAAAGTTATCCCGGGCCTACGGCCACCATTATCCAAAGGTATGTTTGTGCAGGTCTCAATCGCGGGACGTATGCAGCCAGCGCGAATAGTAATCCCACGCTCGGTAATTCGAGCTGGCAAGGTATATATCGTCAATTCCGAAAACCGGCTGGAAACGCGGCCAGTCAAACGTCTTTATAATCAACGGCAAGTCGCAATCATAGGCGAGGGATTACGATCGGGCGAAATAATTGTCGTCAGCGATCTCGTTCCCGCTGTCGATGGCATGTTACTGCAATCGGTTGTAGACGAGACACTGCAACAATCCCTGTCGGCAGGGGAATAAACCATGATCAAGTGGTTTGCTGAACACCCGACCGCTGCGAATCTCAGCATGCTGGCAATCATATTGCTCGGCCTCATGGCACTGCCCGATCTGCAGCGGGAAACATTTCCTGCCATCGACAATGATAAGGTCAGCATTCAGGTAATCTACCCTGGAGCGACTTCAGAAGAGATCGAAGACGCGATCTGCCGGCGCATTGAGGATGCACTGGAAAACATTACCGATCTGGATGAAATGCTCTGCGAATCCAGCGAGGGCCTGGGTAAAGCAACGGCGGTAATGACCGAAGGCAGCAGCATGACGCAGTTTCTCGACGAGGTTAAATCGGAGATAGACGCGATCGACGATTTCCCTGACCAGGTTGAATCCCCGATAGTAGAGGAGTTGGGGCGTACCGACCTTGTTGTCTCGGTGGCGATAACCGGGCCCACCGATCCAGTAATACTTAAAGCATACGCAGAAGACGTCAAACTGAGACTGTTGGCAGGCACCGAAATTGCCAATATCAAAATCGACGGTTTCTCCGATCACCACATTCGTGTCGAAATTCCCGGCGCAAGACTACGCCAGTTTGGCCTGTCTCTGTCCGATGTCGCCACGCGTATGCAAAATCAAAGTATCGGAACGCCCGTGGGCCGGCTCGAAGGTTCCCAGGAAGACCTGTTGTTACGTTTCGCCGACCAGCGCAAAACTGTCGAAGAAGTAAGTGATTTAGTCGTGATATCAGGCGATAGCGGTGCTGCTATACGTCTCGGCGATATCGCAACCATCACTGACCGCTTTGACCGCAAAGAAAACCGGATTTTTTTCAATGGGCGGCGTGCGGCAGTATTAAATATCACCAAAACCCAAACACAGGATATATTGACCGCCTATGAGGATGTGGCCGATTTTGTAGCGCAGGAAAATGAGCGCGCACCTGCCGGCATCAAACTCGATCTGACACAGGATGTAGCATCGGTGGTCCAGGACCGGCTCGATATGATCATCAAAAACGGCGCCCAGGGTCTGGGTATGGTGTTTTTAATTCTTTGGTTGTTTTTCAGTTTTCGTTACAGCTTCTGGGTCACCCTGGGACTGCCAGTTTCATTCCTCGGAGCGCTGTTCCTGATACCGTTTATGGGTGTCACAATCAATATGATTTCAATGGTAGGTTTGCTCATCGGCGTCGGCCTGTTGATGGATGATGCAATCGTCATCGCCGAAAATATCGCCGCAAGAATGGAGCGTGGAGAACGCTCGATGCAGGCTGCAGTAGCGGGTGTCAGTCAGGTTTTACCCGGTATTATGTCGTCCTTTGCAACCACATTATTAGTGTTCGGGTCACTGGCCTTTATTACTGGAGAAATCGGCCAAATCCTGCGCGTGATGCCGATTGTCCTCATTGTCGTTGTCAGTGTCAGTCTGATAGAAGCTTTTTTGATCTTGCCGAATCACCTGGGCCATAGTTTGCGACATATGGAAAACCGCCAGGACTCCTGGTTTCGACAGCAGTTCGAAAAGTACTTCAATTCCCTGCGAGAGGACTGGTTTGGACCCCTGCTCGACCGGGCTGTCGAATACCGATACTTAACTCTCGGCCTGATTATAATGGCGATTATCGTATCGATCATGCTACCTGCCAGCGGAAAATTGAAATTTGTCGGCTTTCCGGTCACCGAAGGCGATATCGTTGAAGCACGTTTGTTATTACCCCAGGGAACACCGCTGGCATTGACCGAATCAATAGTCGAGCACATCGAGACAGCTGTGCAAAAGCTAAACCAACGATTCTCCCCGGAACAACCCGAAGCACAGAACCTGGTGCGTAATATTACGATCATATTTGGGGAAAATCCGGATGCGTTCGAATCGGGACCACACGTCGCACGCATCATTGTCGATCTACTAAGTGCCGAGATCCGAAACACCAACATGGACCAATTTCGTCATGCCTGGCGCCAGGAGGTCGGCAGCCTCAGTGATGTGATTTCGCTTAAATTCAGCGAACCCGCATTAGGACCTGGAGGGCGTCCGATCGAAGTTCGTCTTAAAGGCTTTGATTTAAATCGCTTGAAATCTGTCTCGCTGGAAATGCAGGACTGGTTTAATAGCTTTGCAGGCGTTACCGACATCAGTGATGATTTACGTCCAGGTAAACGTGAAATACGCCTGCGTCTGAAAGACAGTGCAGGGGCACTGGGGCTAAGCGCTCGATCCGTTTCGGATCAGGTACGCAGCGCCTTCCAGGGCATAAAGGTCGATGAATTCCCGCTAGGCGCTGAAACCTACGAGGTCGATTTGCGCCTGCCCGCGAGCGATCGCCTGTCCATCGATGATCTGGAGAAAATGACAATCACCGGACCCAATGGTAGCCAGATACCGCTGCCAATCGTCGCCCACATCGACGAAGTTCGAGGCTGGGCACGTATCAATAGAGTTGACCGGCAACGCGCCATTACGGTTTTTGGCGATGTACAGAGGGGGGTTGTTAACGCACAGGAATTATTAACCCTGGCAGCCAGCGAATTATTCCCGAAACTCCAGCAACAGTATCCCGACATCCAGATCGATGTTGAGGGCGCCAGTGCGAGTTCAGCCGAAACTAGCCAGTCCATGTTGCGCAACGTCACCCTCGGCATGATAGGTGTCTATATATTGCTCGCGCTTCAATTTAGAGGATACCTTGCACCGATCACTGTGATGGCCGTGATACCGACTGCACTGATCGGGGTGATGTTTAGTCACTGGTTGCTGGGGCTCGATCTCACCATGCCGAGCATTATCGGCATGGCATCGCTATTCGGCGTCGTCGTCAACGATTCGATACTGCTAGTGGTGTTTATACGCGATGAGCGTGCCCACGGCATCGATGTAATAGTAGCCGCGAAACACGCCGGGCGGGCACGATTTCGAGCAATTCTGCTCACCTCAATTACCACTATCGCGGGTCTCATGCCACTAATACTGGAAACCAGCCTGCAAGCCCAGATATTGATTCCGATGGCCGCCAGTCTTGCATTTGGGCTGACCTCGGCAACATTTGTCGGATTATTTCTGGTGCCTTCACTTTATTGCATTCTGGACGACTACGGCATGTTGGGCGAGATAAATCCGCAGCCAAATCCAGATTCAGGCAAACCAAAACAAATACCGGCCTGAAATATAGCGAACCCCGAGCACGCCAGCCGACAATAAAACACTAACCAGCATATTGCACGAAGGGAGCGAAGTTCAGGTACAAGCTGTATTTTTCGTTATTCACAATAGTAGTGCCAAATTGTTTGAAATTAACGATAAATATCTATTTCGTTACCGTCTTCGTGCAATATGCAAGCTAAGCTTTATTAAAAGCCAGTCTCGGTGCTAGAATCTTTCCTTTTTCCATACCATCAGGAGATGTGGATGAGCAATAATCGACAAGCCGATTTTAAAACCCGTGAAGTGCATGCGGGTGTTAACCCAGACCCCGTCACTGGTGCAATTTTAACACCTATTTACCAGTCAACCACTTTCGTACAGGAATCGGTAGAGCAGTATCTGGAAAAAGGTTATTCATATAGTCGTTCGGGCAATCCAACTGTAACCGCGC
>CBDUSZ010000053.1:0-15752 GCA_965370015.1 uncultured bacterium
AGTGTTGCAACTTCTTGGCAGGCCGAAGCATGCCTGCGAAGTTGCGCCTTGATTCCGAATTGCGCTGTAAGCCAGTGATCCCCATAGGACTTGTTCAGAGGTTCCTTAGCTACGGCTATGCATCGGCGGGCGATCAACCAACCTTGTTTGCCATATTTCTCCTGAGATTCGTTCCCTTCATGCAACATCCGAGCTGTTGTGAAGATAGCAACATTTAGAATTGGCGATCGGCGCAAGGTCGGTATAGTCGACGAACACTCGGCTACGGTCGCGCCGTTTAATCTGTCCAGCGATCAGGTGCAGCAGGGAATTCAGCATCTAATCGAGCTGCAGGTGGCCGGTAGCGAACTACCCGCCACTTCTGCCCCGGTATCGCTCGACCAGGTAGCTCTCGAAGCGCCGTTACCACGCCCGCGCCGCAATGTCTTTTGTGTCGGTAAGAATTACTATGACCATGCCCACGAGTTTTCCACCAGTGGCTTCGATTCCAGTGCCGCCCAGGGCGCGGTACCGAAGCACCCGATCGTATTTTCCAAGGTCCCGGAATCGGTAACAGGCCCGGGGGCCTTTATCGAATATGACCCGGCCGTGTCGAGTGCAATCGATTATGAAGTAGAACTGGCGGTTATTATCGGTAAACCGGGGCGCGGTATCAGCATTGAGAATGCGCTCGATCACGTCTGGGGGTACACCATAGTTAACGATGTTACCGCCAGGGATCTACAGGCTCAATACAGTCAGTGGCTGGTTGGCAAGTCGCAGGATACATTCTGTCCGATGGGACCTGTTGCGGTCACCCGCGATGAGATCAATCTGGCTGATACAGAGATACGTACCTGGGTCAACGACGAGTTGCGCCAGGATTCCAATACCGGCCTGATGATCTTTGATGTGCCTACGATTATAAAAACCATCTCCGAAGGTTTGACATTGTTACCGGGAGACGTGATCGCAACCGGAACCCCGGCCGGTGTCGGTATTGGCTACAAGCCGCCCAGGTATCTGGGTGATGGTGATCTGGTACGATGTGAGATCGATGGTATAGGTCAACTCGAAAACAGCGTAAAACGACGCTCCGATCAAGCGAGTTAATTGCTCGATTAATACCCACTTATCGGCCGCATAACCCATGCCACAAAAATACCGTATTCCAATTATCGCCATTACTGTATTCGGCACCAGCACTTTACTCGCGGTCACCGTTGGCATCGTGCTCTATCTCGGTTTCAGTCAGGCCGCTAATACCACGAGACAATTGTGGGCAGACAAGGCCGACACCTTGATCAACGCGATGGAGCAGAGTCTGGATTTCCAGTTAAGGCCAATTCGTGAGCAGGCGCGCTGGATCGCAAACGATATCGACGATTTATCCAACCTGGCCTTATTCGACGAAACTATTTTTGGCTCGCTGGCTGCGACACCGCAGGTCGATGGTATTGCGATTGTCACAGCCGATGGCAAAAGTCGTCGATGGCACCGCAGTTCACGAAAGGTTATCGAGGAAGACTGGTCAGACCGTGAGGAAGTTGTTCTGTGGCTGGAAACGGTTAAATCGCAAACCAACCCAGCCTGGCGTGCGCCTATCTGGGTGGAGCAACCGGTGGCTATGACGACACTATTACACGACACACCGATACGCGATGAGGCGGGGAAGTTTATCGGCGCGTTTGCGCAAATAGTGCCCATTGCTGAGCTATCGAATTTTCTTTCTATACATCATGCCGAGACCGGTCTGACACCGTTTGTACTATACGATAGGCAATATGTATTGGCACACCCGATGATTATTAACAGCCAGTTTTCTTCTGAGGTACAACAGCAGCCATTGCCCACACTCGAATCGTTCGGTGATATTATTTTGAGCCGCATCTGGACACCCGACGAACCAATGCCGTTTATTTCAGAGGCACTGACCGACACCCAGGCCAGTGGTGTATTGTGGGGTGATGATTTCTACCTTTATCTGTATCGGGATATCAATCGATATGGCGCAGCACCCTGGACTATCGGTGCATATATCAACACCTCTCTTCAAAACAACGATGAAATCGAACGGTTGATTGAGGCGATGCTGGCCGGTATCGTAGTGTTGGCGCTTGCCATAGTGGCTTCGATTTTCATCGGCCACAGAGTTAGTAGGCCGATCAAGGCTATTGTGGGCGCAGCACACGCGGTGGAATCTGGGGATTTCGATTCGGTGCCCCAACTGCCGGGAAGCAGGATCCGCGAACTCGATGATGCCAGCTATGCATTTAACCATATGGTGCGGGGCCTGAACGAACGGGAGCTGATTCGTGAGACTTTGGGAAGATTTGTACCGGAGAAGGTTGCCAGTTCCTTGCTCGCCGGTGGCGGCCAGATCCAGCCGCAACAGGTCGACGCGACTATCCTGTTTTGCGATATCGAGTCGTTTACGCAGATGACCGAATCGCTCGGTCCGGTAAAAATTGTCGATGTGCTGAATACCTATTTTTCGGCGATGGTGGCGATACTCGAACAACACGGTGGAGTTGTTACGCAATTCCAGGGCGACGCGATTCTGGCAACCTTCAACGTACCAGTTGCCAATCCGGATCACGCCGCCAATGCCGTGCGTGCAGCCCAGGAAATGTTATCAAAGGTAGCAACCACTGATTTTGCCGGTGAGGTACTGAATGTCCGAATCGGCGTCAATACCGGCCCGGTAGTCGCTGGTGCGATTGGTGCCGAGGGCCGACTTAGTTACACGGTACACGGGGACGCGGTCAATCTCGCCGCAAGACTCGAAAATCTGAATAAGAAATACGGCACACGATTGCTGGTATCGGGTAATACAGCATTACTGGCGCAGGAATTGGAATTCACCCAGGTGGGAGAATCGGCGGTACGCGGACAGACGCAATCGATATTGCTGTACACACTTGCAGATCATAACCATGCCATCAGATAAATCCTCAAAAAAACTCGACCAGGTAGTTGCGCAGGCTCGTCGTGCTTCGGAAGAGCGGGAAAAAGGCTACCGCGCACAGGCATTGAAAATGTATCCCTGGATTTGTGGCCGTTGTTCACGCGAGTTCACTCGAGAAAATCTACAGGAACTGACGGTTCACCATCGTGATCACGATCATGATAATAATCCCGCCGATGGCAGCAACTGGGAGCTATTATGCGTCTATTGCCATGATAACGAGCACTCACGTCACACTGATGCCGGCTACGGTGATGCGGGGGTCGACATGCAGGAAGGTGATACTGCCACCCATAATCCGTTTGCGGGCCTGGCGGATATACTGAAACAAAAAAAATAGACTCGATTGCGTAAGGCCGAATTCATTCGACCACTCGCAAATTTTGGCCGAATGAATTCGGCCCTACAGGCGTAATCAAACCACTAACCGACCGTTTGTAATTATTAGCCGGATGAATTCGGCCCTACGCAAATCAGGGGAAGAACCGGTAAGTTAGTCCGGCGACATGCCCTTGTCTTTGAGTTCCTGTATGGCCGCGTCGCTTTTCTGCAGGTTTTCAAGGCCCATGCCGCGAAGTACGTGAGGTGCCTTGGTAAACTGAATTTCGGTGTAGCCGACTATCTCGATTCTATTGCCCCAGGGGTCAAGGAAATCGAGGAATCGGCCTGGTAAAATCTCTATGCCATGCTCTTTTAAAGAGCTTCGAACGACCTCTTCGTCCGATACTACAAGACCAAAATGCCTTTCATCATCCTGGGGCTGGCGACGGCCTGTTTGCAGCGCGAGGAATTGATCCCCGAGGTCAATAAAAGCCATGCTCTCGCTCTTACTGCGCAGTTCGAAGTCGATAAATTTGGCGTAGAATTCCAGCGCCTGGTCTATATCACCGACCTCCAGGGCGACATGGTTAAAACCAATGGCGCGTGCCTTTTTACTTTCAGTCATTTTAAAATTCCTCGTAAATATTAGTGTTTAACTGGTTATTCTTTTGCAACGAATTGTAGTGATTGGTGCGCAGTGCGTCGTGCTTGCCGACGTTTGAGCGGCGAGTTGATAAATCGATTAAGTGCTGCTACCAGATACTGGCCTTGTTGGCGGGGTAATTCGCGTTCCTCTTCTCTCACTGCTAACGTCAACTTTAACCAGTGGACGGAAACTATATATTCGCCCTGACCATGATCTAGCAAGCGTTCAATTAAGTTTTTAATGCCTGTCTCAATGTTGCTAGCACCCCATTTGTCGAGATCGTATTTCGGCGTCGTAAAAGCTGCATTGCGCCCGCTAAAACAGGCCATTTGTAACAACCCCTGCGGCCACAGATGAGGAAAACGCGTGCATTGTTTACGAACCGCGTTGGCGAAGGTTAGTCCGTGGGTGAAATCGAGCCAGCCTACGTTAGCGGACACAGATACCTGTACTTTCTGTTGTTGTGCAATATCGAAACTGAGTAAATTAATTGCATTTACCATCAGCAAGTTGGCGTATATCGCCTCGGGTGCGGTGGCACTGCTGGCCACAGTTGCATTGAGTGATTTGTTGATTCCGAATTTTCGCCATTGTTCGATGCTCGTTTCTCTGCTTTTACTACATCCCCAGGCGGCTAGTGCCGACGCATAGCCGTGAAACTCAGGAATTTTGTCTTCGCGTCGCGCATAGATAATGCTACGTACTAGTGAAAACAGTAGCGGTTCGGCAACCTGTCGTCCGAGCCGTTCAATCAATTGGCCAGCTTTGGTGACATAAATTAGTGAGTGGCCGAAATCGTTGTAGTGAGCCAGTGCAGCCTGAGTCAATGCCGGTTCAAAATCGCTAAACCAGAGTCCGTCACGTAAACCTCCACGCAATGAGGCTATGGCAGTGGATTCATCTTCTGCTTCGATAGCGCCCAGAAATGCAGTTTCATTATACGGGGTGATTTCCTCGACAAAGGGGTATTCGTGCTCGCGGAGCACATCGAATGCGGTATGTGCTACAGATTCGAGCAAACACACAAGTTGTAGCTCGCCTTCATCGCTTTTCTCGTCGTATAGAGTCAACCAGTCTGCCATACCCGCATAGGCGTGGGTCCAGCCGAATTCCATTCTTTGCCAGGACCAGTCAATTGCCAACCGCAGCACATCGAGGGGGTCGTCCCCGAGGCGGATCAGGCGGGCAATTTCTCGGGCGATGCGATCATATGAATGATCGTCGAATGCATCACGCAAATTGCTCTCGATGTTGGCGCGGCGTTGCGAGTAGGGGAGCTCGCGCAAATTCACCCAGATCTGATCGCCACGAAGTTCGACCGGGTAGGTACGCAGGCGATCGCCACCATAAAGGTTTTCGCCGCTGTCCAGATTGAATTTCCAGTTATGCCAGTTACAGGTAAGAATGCAGCCTGCGGAAAGGCTACCCTGGGATAGCGGATAGCCCTCGTGCGGACAACGATTATCGCAGGCGCGCACACCTTGTTCTGTATTAAACAAAGCAATTTGCTTGCCATTAATACGAACCAGTAGAGCCCCGGATTCTTGCAGTTGCGCTAGAGAAATTGCGGGCATCCAGTGATTTTTATCGTTTATCGAATCTCGCCGGGAGGTATTCATTTTTTATTTCAAGGTGATAATAAATTAAGCTATCACAACTATAAAACTTAAAGTAAACTTTAAGTCAAGAAAATGTTGAAAATAATTATTATGAATACCAATGACCACTTCCTCAGTATCGGTGAAACCGCAAAACGAAGTGGTGTGGCGGCGTCAGCTTTGCGATTTTACGAAACTCAAAATCTGATAGGGTCGCATCGGGGGCTGGGTAATCAGCGTCGTTTTCACCGATCGATGCTGCGTCGAATATCCATTATTAAGGTCGCACAATCCCTGGGGCTGAGTCTTGAGGAAATCTCAACGGCATTGGAAACGCTTCCCGATAAACGTACTCCAACTCGCCGCGACTGGGAAAAATTATCATCGAAATGGCGTGACCAGCTCGATGCACGGATTGCTAATCTACAAAAATTGCGCGAACAATTGTCGGACTGTATTGGCTGTGGTTGTTTGTCGTTAAAACGCTGTGCTCTCTATAATCCGGGTGATCGTGCGGCGGCAAAGGGAGCAGGACCACGTTACTTACTTGGTGACATCCCTGATAAAAGTTAGGGAAACTCAAATCTATTAAGAGTTTCCGTGGTACATGGGCAGGTTATTGCTCCTGCAAAACCTGCATTTCCCACTTCCATGTGGGTCATGGGCCACCAGAATCGATGCTTGTAATGCATCGATTTTGTGAGCAAAACGAAAATCACATTTTCCGTTTTGAGTCCTCTGGCAATTCAGGATGAATTGTTCAGAGGTTCCTTAGTTTTTACACTCTGCCTACATCTATATGCTGTGCTAATAACAGACTGGAATGTCACAGTCATTACCAGGGACGATCTGCAGCTGGGGGAAACTAATCGCTATTTCTACCTGGAATTTCCGCCAGGTAGAAATAATACATTAAGCCCGCCAGGCAGTAATTAATGCCCGGGCCACACGCTCGATCTCCTCAGCGGTAGTGGGTGTGCCGATAGATAAACGTACCGCGCCGCGCGCGCGGTCTACTTCTATTCCCATCGCGCCCAGTACACCGCTTACTGCGTCGTCATCTTCGTGACAGGCTGAGCCGACCGAGGCAGCCACTTCGGATGCTGCATGGGTTAGTAAATCACGACCATCCGCGCCGGGAAAAGAGAGGTTAAGGGTGTTGGGCAGGCGCTGTTCGGGATGACCATTCAATTGAAGCCCGGGAATGGCTTCGCTAAGCCTTGTGTGCAACTGGTCACGTAATGAGCGCATTTGTTGTGCCCTGGATTTATGTTGCTGGGCAATGTACGCCGCTTCGCCCATGCCGACGATGGCGGGCACATTCTCAGTGCCTGGTCGCAATCCAGCCTCGTGGCCGGCACCTACTAATACTGGTTGTAGCGGTGTGCCGTGGCGCACATACAACACGCCCACGCCTTTGGTGGCATAGAATTTATGCCCGGCCAGGCTAAGAAGATCAACCCCGAGATCGTTAACTGAAACTGGTATTTTCCCCGCAGACTGCGCGGCGTCGGTATGTAACATGATGCCCCGAGGGCCAGTAATGGCGGCAATTTTTTCTACCGGCTGGATAGTACCTACCTCGTTATTGGCGTGCATGATGGAAACCAATACCGTGTCTTCGCGTAAAGCGTCGGTCAAACTGGCAGGATCGACCTGACCATAGTTATCTACCGGAATCACCGTTACCTCCCAGCCATCCTCGGCCAGGCGTCGAAAAGGCTGCTCTACAGCGGGGTGTTCAACCGCACTGGTGATCAGATGCCGACCTTTGTTCTGTAGTGCCCGGGCCGCACCGCGAATGGCCAGGTTATTAGCCTCGGTGGCACAGCCGGTAAATATGATTTCGTTAGCTTGGGCACCTATTAACGTGGCTATCTGTTGGCGCGCCCGCTCGACTGCCTTATGGGCAGTACGACCGTAAATATGATTGGATGATGGGTTGCCAAAGTGTTGACGCAGATAGGGTTCGATGGCATCTGCCACCTGAGAAGCGATCGGTGTAGTGGCGTTGTAGTCGAGATAGATGGGTGCGCTCATTTTGTCCCTCGTATATTTGTGGCGATGCTAGAGATACTACCCGGCGATAGCTGAAGACGTCATATTCGACAGGGTCTTTTTTAACCTGCCCAATTGTTGATGTCGACGCGGTTCGTTCAGCAGGTGATAATGCAGCTCCGTTTGCAGAATCTTGCCATCAGGAATGTTTAAGCGCAACTTTACCGTTAACTACCGCATTGCTGTAATAATGCGCAGGTAGTGATGGGAAGGTGGAGGATATCTGGCGTTTTTTGATCAACTGTGTTGAAGTTTCCCTTACCTGGTAGTTGGTTAAACTACCATCAATAATAACTGGATTTCATCATAGACAACTCTCCCAACCTGCCTGTAGCGAACAAATTTCCTATTGTTTTAGCGATTATGGTGTTAGCCGGTTCGGTTAGCATCATGTCTACCGACTTGTATGCGCCCAGCTTACCGTATTTAACCGATTTCTTTGGCACAACCCCCGAATTGATCAAGTTGACCATCAGCCTGAATTTGATCATTTATGGATTTGCACAGCTAGTTTATGGCCCAATTTCAGATCGTTACGGTCGACGGCCAGTATTGTTAGGCTCAATAGCATTATTCTCAATAGCCAGCATTGCCTGTGGTTATGCGCAAAGTATCGACCAGTTGCTGGTCGCTAGAATGCTACAGGGCTTTTTTGCGGCGGCAGAGGCGGTGATGTGTCTGGCGGTTTTCAAAGATCTTTTTACCGAGAAAGAACAGGTTAAGGGCTTTGCCATTTATGGCATGGCGATAGCTCTGGCACCAGCAATTGCGCCGATTTTGGGCGGGTATATTCACGTTTTTTTAGGCTGGGAGTACAATTTTTTCCTCACTGCCGGACTCGGTGTTTTCACCGCAATTTTGATCTACCTACTGCTGCCCGAGTCTTCTGTACCCGACCCCCATGCGTTAAAGCTTAAATCGATACTGCTGAACTACCAGTCTGTAATGAGTAATAAAACATTCGTCATTTATGCTGGCCTTTCAGGAGTCGCGCTGGGCTTGATTTATGCGTTTGTGACTGGCGCACCATTTATTCTGATTTCCTATTTCGGGGTTAAAGTCCAAAATTTCGGTTATTACCAGGCGGCAATCGTGGTTGCATTTTTTCTTGGCAGTATGTTGTCCACGCGGCTAGTTGATACCTGGAAACATTTACCAATTTTGAACCTGGGGTTGGTAATCATGGTAATTGGGGCACTGCTGGTAGTTGCTTTTGTATTCATTGGCGGGTTGTCACCTAATACGCTGGTTTTCGCTTATTTATTTGTCGCTTTTGGAATCGGCCCGATATTTGCCGTAGCACCATCAAAGGCGATGTCGGCGGTGAAAAGATCAGCGGGCAGTGCTGCCGCCGTATTTGGTTGCCTGGAAATTGGCATGTCGGGTGTTATTGCGGCCATGGTTAGTGTATTTCATGACGATACGCCAAATCCATTTGGCGTAGTGATTGGTCTGACTGCAGCGCTAGCAATATATCTTGGGGTTCTGGCTAATCGCTTAATCGATAAACAAAGCCCGAGTAGTGGTTAGAGAATCATCATTTGAATGTCTACTCGCTAAACCACTACCTGGGCTGAAGCCAGCTAATCCAGATGGGTTCTTGCCTGTCGGCCTAGCAGCCACCGACACATTTCCCATTTTCATTGAATGCCATGGTGCGCCCGCTTAAAGGTAGGTAAACATTTGCTTCGACTGCCTTGATAAAGCTGTCTGTCCGGGTGCCTTCGATCACTTTACCGCCACTGGTTGATGGCTGGTTTGCATGCGAGGGGATGACGGATTCAGGCTTGATTAGTTTGTTAACTACCCAGGCCGCTTCTTCGGGTCCAGTGGTGAAAGTATCACCGAT
The DNA here is from genome assembly GCA_965370015.1 of uncultured bacterium. Classification (GTDB taxonomy): domain Bacteria; phylum Pseudomonadota; class Gammaproteobacteria. Next base: position 9,420 of record CBDUSZ010000053.1, read on the forward strand.
ATTCATGACTACCAGTTTTGCATTATAGAGCTGTCGAACCACGGTATCCTGTTCAGCGGTAACACCGGTATCGCCTGACAAATAAACTGCCAGCCCATTAGAAAATCTCAGCACATAGCCGGTAGGCGGTCCGGCATAGGCGGTGAGTCCCGCTGCATTGAGCATGTCACCAAGATCGCCGCCGATCATGCTGCCCGAGATTCCATTAGAATGAACCGCCGGAACGGTGGTTACGGTTACACCGCCAATTTTCCGGGATGCACCGAATCGGACCAGCTGGGAATTTTTAGGATTACCGCCCAGGGTTTTGAGCTTATTGGCAAAGAATTTTGGCATTTCGCTACCAGTGATTATTTTTGCATTCTTTGCCAGTGCGATATTGACTAAATTGGTGTTTGGCAACGATTTGACCGGATATTTTGCGGTTTTGCATTCTCCACTGCCGACTTTTTCAATGTGTTTATCACCAACATGATCCCCGTGCATATGGCTGACCAGTATCGCGTCGATTTTGCCGAGTCTGGAATCGTCAGGACCGGCCACTGTACGACCCGGGTCGTATAAAATACGAGTGCCGTCCGGGTCTTCCAGAATCATAGCCCGGTCTAGCTGGCAAAACTCGCCCTGGTTGCTTCCCAGGGGTGTTATTTTTACGTTGTCAGCTATCGCCGGCTGTGCGGCTACAAGCAGCAGTGCCATAGCAGCACACTTTTGAATTAATTCAAACATTTCCATTGTCTCCTCTTGAGTTATAGTTTATTGCCGACGAGCAATCTTACTGCTATCAGCGAGCAGAGTTTACCAGTTGAGACCGAATTTGGCATAGAACCGATAAACGCTAGTGAACAGGTAGGTCGGGAGTCTTGAGAATCTAAGCTCGCCTATGCCCGAATTTGTCGGGTTTAACGGCTGTCAGTGGCGACCTCTGACCCGACAGCTTCATACTGGAGTTATCTCGTTGGAATTTATTATGCGGAGTAATGGTTTTGTTGGTCGGACGAATATAACTTAATGAATTGAGCATAAATTACCAGGTTAAATCGTCGGGTACCTGGTAATCGGCGTATGGGTCGTCTTCACTTTTGGTCCTGGCATCTATTGCGTTAAGGTGTATCACGGCGTTCTTATCGCGCTGCGCTATTTTCTCGGCTACCCCGGTGGGGACAATTTCAAATAGCCTTTCACTTTTTAGAATCAGGCGAACGATCGCGAGCCGCCCCTGGCTAAGTTGTTGTTTGATATCCGCAGTGACGAATATTTTCTTTACCTTGTTTTTATAAACAAAACTATAAGCAATCTCACCTGATCCTCTATCAATCCTGTTGAGCTCTATGAGTTGTTTGATTTGAGCCAATATGGCCTTTTGTTCGGCTTGTTTCTGCCTCTGTTGATTGAGTTCGCGGTCCCGCTCGACTCTTTTCGCCTGTTCTCTCTGGGCGGCGGTTTTTTCTTTATTAACAGTTTTGGCACCCGCATGTCGTGTCACTTTAGACTGCTTCAGTTTCTCTTTTTTGGCCTTATTGGCACGGCTTTTATCAACCAGTCCGGCTTTAAGTAGTTGTTCCTGTAATGATGCCATAGAGGGGTGTCGTGTTGTTTCAGGTTAGTAGAATATAAAACTGGCGTAAATTATTCCAGAAAAATAGAACCGTTACGGATTCATGTATAGCCTGTGCGCAGTCCAACTTTAATATCCAAACGCTTTAATAACCGCAGCGGTTACCTCGTGGGTTGAGGCATTGCCGCCCAGGTCGGCCGGCATGAAATCTCCGGCAGCAGTTACAGCCTCGATCGCCGACATCAGGCGTTCGGCCGCCTGCGTTTCACCGAGATGATCGAGCATCATCGATGCTGACCAAAATGATCCGATCGGATTAGCAATACCCTGGCCCATGATGTCAAATGCAGAACCGTGTATCGGCTCAAACATGGATGGGAAGTCACCTTCTGGGCGCAAATTCGCGGTTGGGGCGATACCCAGACTGCCCGACAACGCAGCAGCCAGGTCGGACAAAATATCGGCATGCAGATTAGTCGCTACCATGACATCCAGGGATGACGGGTCGAGTACCATTCTGGTTGTCATCGCGTCGACTAGCATCTTGTCAGTAGTGATATCCGTGTAATCCGTTGCTACCTGCTTAAAAATATCATCCCACATCACCATGCCATGTCGCTGCGCGTTTGATTTAGTCACCAATGTCAATTGCTTACGGGGACGAGTACGCGCCAGCTCGAATGCAAAGCGATGAATTCTCTCGATGCCGGAACGGGTAAAGACAGAGACATCCATGCCCACTTCCTCGGCGAAGCCCTGATGCGCGCGACCGCCCACCCCGGCATATTCTCCCTCGGAGTTTTCACGCACGATTACCCAGTCAAAATCACCCGGGCCTATGTCGGCCAGTGGGGATTTCACCCCCGGCAGTACCCGCGTTGGCCGCACATTCGCATACTGCTCAAAGCCCTGGCAAATCTTCAGTCGTAATTGCCACAAGGTAATGTGATCGGGAATACGCGGGTCTCCGGCAGAGCCAAAATAAATGGCGTCAAAATCCTGCAAAGTGTCTAGTCCATTGTCCGGCATCATCTGGCCGTGCTGCAGATAATAATCGGCACCCCAGGGGAAGGTTTCTACCTCAAGAGAGAATTGTTTACCCTGTTCGGCGATGAATTGTAATACTTCGACCCCGGCTGAAATAACTTCAACTCCGATGCCGTCGCCTGGAATCGCTGCAATTTTATAATGCTTCATTGAACCCATACCTGAAATTCTTGCTTTGTTACTGGAACAGCCTGGAATAGACCGCATCGCTGGCGTGTATACTACTAGTCAAAGCCGAATAATTAAAAGCAATTCTTACTATCGAGATCCTGAAATGACTTCGTTGCGTACACTTTCAGAAATGCTTAAGAATGCCGATATCACTTCTAGCGAATTGGTTAAGGATGCGCTTGAGCGTGCAAAATTGTCGAATGACGTATTTATACAACTGAATCAGGGGTTATTGAGTCTGGCAGAATCAATCGATCGCGCAACAAAGAAGCGTGAAGCGGTGCCAGCACTGGCCGGAATCCCTATTGCGCTGAAAGATTTATTTAATGTGCGTAACCAGCCGACACTGGCTGGTTCAGTGGCGCTTAAGCATATTGCCGAACCCGAACAGGAGGACGCCGACGTGATTGCGCCATTGCGCGAAGCAGGGCTGTTATTTCTGGGGCGAACCAATATGAGCGAGTTTGCATTTTCAGGCATCGGTAAAAATCCGCATTATGGAACGCCTTTATCGATCTGGGACAGGAAAACCGGCAGGCTTCCGGGTGGCTCGTCATCGGGCAGCGCAGTCAGTGTTGCCGAGGGAATCGTGGTTGCGTCACTCGGTTCGGATACAGCTGGATCCTGCCGCATTCCCGCCGCATTTAATGGGGTTGTCGGGGTCAAGCCGAGTTATGGACGTATGTCTTTAAAGGGTATCTATCCATTGTCGCCGACAATGGATGCGCCCGGGCCAATCGCCGTCGATGTGGATAGCTGCTATATCCTCGACCAACTGATGAGTGGAAACTTGTCTCCTGCCGATTCGCTGCCGAATCTGTCTGTACGAGAGCCGCACACACTCAGATTTGTTATTCCCGAGGCCCGGGTTTTAGACGATCTGGATTTCGAAGTCCAGTCGGCATTTGATCTGGCACTGGATTATTTAAGCCAGGCTGGTGCGCAAATAACAACCGTTAAAATGCCGGTGATCGATGTGAGTATCGAATTGTTTTATAGTAAAGCGATAGTTTTGTACGAGGTCTATCACCATCACAAGGCATTGCTTGAGCAATATGGCGATGAGTACGACCCATTCGTGCAGCAGCGAATGCTCGCTGGTAGCGCGATCAGCGACGATGAACAGGAGGATCGATATCGTGCCAGGGCCGAGCTGGTTAAATTATTTAATGAGCAATTCAGACAGCTCAATGTAGACGCGCTGTTATACCCCACGACACCCTGTATTGCGCCTGCGATATCCGAAACCGACGATCCTGATAATGCAGCACGGGTAAATTTGCGATGTTTGCGTAATACGGTGACCGCTAATTATTATGACGGTTGCTCGATCAGTTTGCCCTGTCATGGTAAAGGCGAGGCACCGGTGGGGCTGATGATTTCGTCGATGAATGGCGAGGACGAGAATTTGTACTCGGTTGCCGTGGCTATCGAGCAGATACTGAAGAATCAAACCAGCTAATTCCAACCGTGTCGTTACCAGCAAAATTACGCCGCATTGCGCTTAACCAGCAAGGCTTGTTAAAAATAGATTCGTTTGGTCGCGGCAAGCTGGCGACGCTACGTGCAATAGAACATCTCGGCTACGTGCAAATCGATACCATCTCAGTGGTCGAACGTGCCCATCACCATGTTTTGTGGTCGCGGGTTTCAAACTATACGCCGAAATTTCTGCAGCAGCTGATCAAACAGCGGAAGGTTTTCGAGTACTGGTTTCACGCCGCGTCCTGGCTGCCGATGCGTGACTTTCGCTTCGCTCTGCCGCGCATGAATCAATTGAACGGTGAACGCGACTGGTTTGAAAACTGCGACAAAAAGTTAATTTGCCATATCCTCGATCGGGTTCGCGCGGAAGGCCCGTTACGCACACGTGATTTTGAAGACACGCGACAGGGAAAAAAGCAATGGTGGGACTGGAAGCCCGCCAAACGGGCGCTAGAACAATTGTTTATGCAGGGCGAACTAATGGTCAGCGGGCGCGAGGGATTTCAAAAAGTGTATGATTTACCCGAGCGCGTGCTACCGGACTGGGTCGATACGCGCGCTCCCGATATGGATGAATACGCCAGCCACCTGATCGATACAACTTTGCGCGCGCACGGATTTGCAACGCAAAAATCTTTTAGCTATTTACGCAAAGGGCCTCTATTGCGTGCGGCAATCCACAATCAATTACAGCTTAGAATCGATGTCGGGTCAGTCACTACAGTTGCTTTAAAGGATAACGGCCTGGTATATGCCGATGCTGAACTGCTCGAAACCCGTGCGCCACGCAGTAAAGCGACGGTGCGAATTATATCGCCATTCGATAACGCGGTTATCCAGCGTCAACGCGGGCGTGATATTTTCGATTTTGACTACCAGATCGAATGTTATGTGCCACAACCGAAACGACAGTTCGGTTATTTTTGCCTGCCTATTTTGTATCGCGACCGATTCGTTGGACGCGTTGATTGCAAGACGCATAGAAAGCAAAATCATCTCGAGGTGAAATCAGTCCACATTGAGCATAAAATCGATGATGAATTTGGCGAGGCTCTCGATATCGCAATGCGGTCATTTGCTACGTTTAATGGATGTAATCTGACCATCGGGCTGAATAATCGGAGTTATCGTTAAAAATCGGTTATTCTGCGAGCGCTTTTCCTCGGACTGCTTCGCAGGTGATTTTGACCAGGTTAAAACTTTCCGACACCACCCTGTTAGCACTTTCGGTGTTTAATCTGTCAAATTAGCGCGTCTCTGAACTGGCCCCATAGCGCTGTCCGTTTCAAATCTTGCTGATTGACTCCTTATTCCGGCCAATGAATTTCCGCTTTAGCGGAAATCAAAAATTTTAGTAACCGCTAATTGCCGAATCTATCCACGCAAGCCTCAGATTGGTTTTAATCAATACATTAAAGACGCAATAGGATTATGCCCAGCTACACTTTATAATCTGCGCGCTTTTACTCCCTTATACCAGCCAATTCTCATGCAAACTGTTTTCGGTTACATCCAGCTATTCGATTTTACTGCACAGCAACTGATGCTTACTTTTCTGATTTTTATATGGTCAGGGTTTGTGCGCAGTGGACTGGGATTCGGGGGCGCGGCACTGGCCTTGCCGCTGATGTTGATGGTTTATGATCGCCCCCTTTTCTGGCTACCAATTTTGTGTGTGCACTTGCTTGTATTCACCGCATTGACCTTACGCACGCGACTTAATAATGTCGATTGGCATATTTTAAAAAATACCGCTATTTATATTTTTCCGGGAAAATTGATTGGCGTGTTTGGATTGCTGAGTCTTCCCAATCGATGGCTGATCATCATCATCTATGGCATCACCCTGTTTTACGCGTTGTTATGGGTGCTAAATTTACGCATCCACAGTGAAAAAGGCTGGACTGATAAATGGCTGCTAGCACTTGGTGGCTACATCTCGGGCACTTCTTTAATGGGGGCGCCGTTAATAGTGGCGGTATATATGCATCAAATCGACAGGAGTAGCCTGCGAAATACCCTGTTTGTGCTCTGGTTCATCCTGGTTGCTATCAAGCTGGCTACATTGGCGG
>CBDUSZ010000054.1:0-15725 GCA_965370015.1 uncultured bacterium
TAGGCCCTGAAACAGGCTGGTAAAGGAGGGCCCTCCACCTGGATAGCGTCCACGCAGGGCCGTATGTATCAGAATCAACAACACGGACATGCCGATAATTGCGACCACCAAAACCAGCATGAAATCGACTATAGGCACGCTGCCGAGGTTTGCTCGACTCAAGGTGCGGATTATCAGAAAGGGTAGTAATAAATAAAAGCAGATATGTTCGATCGCCGACCAGACATCTTTACCAACGATGTGGGTGCGGAATAACAGATGCCCAATCGCGATGATCAGAAAAATCGGCGTGATAGCGTTTAGCGTGGTAATCAACTTTGCTTAGCGGGGGGTGTCGTTGAGTTCGTTCTCAAAGCTACAGGGCACTGTCCTTGGGGAGAGTTTACTGGCTGCTACGGTTGCATCAAAAGTTTCAAATTTACTCGATAGAACATCGAAACGGCCTGCCCTGATGTGAATGCCTTCCGCCTCGATTGTCACCACCAATGCGGCTAACTTGATTTCTTTATCGTATTTGTCAGTGTACAGATAGTACACCTTATCACCATTTTTCACGCTATTACGCCAGTTGGTTGCACGGCCGAAAACAGTACCAATAACACTAGTTTGGTGTCAGGCCACGCAGTTTTTCGTTGCGTCTGCGTAGCAGTTCGACCACGGTTAACAGGGCCATGGAGAAAATGACCAATATCGTAGCCACGGCTAAAATAGTCGGGCTGATCTGTTCACGGATGCCGGAGAACATTTGCCAGGGAATCGTTCGCTGCTTGTAACTGCCAACAAATAAAATCACCACCACTTCATCAAACGAGGTGATAAACGCAAACAGAGCACCGGAGATGACACCGGGAAGAATCAACGGCATGACGACGAAGAAAAAGGTTCTGGTGGGCGTTGCCCCCAGGCTCGCAGCCGAACGTATGAGTACTTGATCAAAACCCGACAGCGTGGCTGTTACGGTAATGACGACAAATGGTGTGCCAAGCGCAGCGTGCGCAAGTATGACACCAATATAGGTACCTTGAAGGCCAATTCTGGAATAAAAAAAGTACATACCCGCTGCTGATATGATGAGTGGTACGATCATCGGCGAGATTAATAAGCCCATCAACACGGACCTGTAGGGCATTATTGATCGACTCAACCCGAGTGCCGCGAGGGTGCCCAGGGTGGTGGCTATTATGGTGGAAAACAGGGCGATAATCATGCTGTTCTTCACCGCACCCTGCCAGTTGAGACTGTTAAAAAATTCTTGGTACCATTTTGTAGAATAGCCGGCCGGATCTAAATTCAGCATGGCTTCGGTGAAGGTGAAAAACGGCACCGCGTTGAACGACAGGGGAATAATGATGAGGATTGGGATAATAAGAAACAGAAAGATCAGCACGCAGATACTTCTGAAGCTATAGAACCAGATTCTCTCACCCAAAGTTGTATATGTTGGAAGAGCCATAAGCTAACCCAGTTTCATATTGTCGATACCGACAAGTCTGTCGTAGAAATAATATAGCACCAGCACGATAGCCAGAAGAATGACCCCGAGCGAGGCGGCGAGACCCCAATTGAGTGAGGTGGACATGTGATAAGCGATGAAATTACTGATCAAAGTACCATCGACACCACCCACCAGAGCAGGTGTTATATAATAGCCAATCGAGATGATGAATACCAAAATACTACCAGCACCCATGCCCGAAATGGTGTTGGGGAAATAAACCCGAATAAAGGCAACAGTGGGTGTTGCTCCCAGATTCTTTGCTGCCCGCATGTAGGTCGGCGGAATGGTTTTCATCACCGAGTACAGGGGCAATACCATGAACGGCAGCAAAATGTGTGTCATCGCGACCACGGTACCGGTGGCGTTGTGAATCATCGCCAGTCGACCGTCATTGCTGATAAAACCGATACCAACCAAAACATCGTTAATAATTCCCTCTTGCTGCAGTAACGCAATCCATGCCGTCGTGCGTACTAGTAGTGATGTCCAAAATGGTAACAAAACCAGGATCATCAACAGGTTGCTGGTCTTAACCGATAATGTCGATAGTAGATAGGCAATCGGATAGGCGAGCACTAAACATAAAAAGGTAATCAGTAAACTTAATTTCAGTGTTCTCCAGAACAGTTTCAGATAAATCGCTTCTTTAACGGATTTTTTCGAAATTTCACCGGTAGAGCCGTAACTCAGATCCAGCGCCGCCAGGTAATAGGATAGAGTGTAAATACCCGATTCCCGCTTCAGATAACGCCAGGTTTCGACGTCCCCCCATTTTTTATGGGTCTTGATGAAGGCCTCTTTGTAGGGCGGTTCAAATTTAGCCGCTTTACGGGCGGTTTTTCTGAATACACTGGAAAAACCCGGTTTCTCATAATTCATCCGCCGCGCTACCCTGAGAATGGTTTTAGCCTTGTAGCCAATCGCAAAATCACTCTGAGCGGCCGCAAATATTTCTTCGCCAGGTAGTTCACCGCTGCGGTCATCCCATTCAAGCAGCAGTGGTGCGGTTTTCACCATAATCTCGGGAACCATATGATTCTCGACACTGCGAAACAGCATGTCGAATACCGGCACAAAAAATGTACCCATGATAAAAATGAACAAAGGCAGCACCAGTAGCAAAGCACGAATTTTAAGACGTCGCTGAGCACGAGCCAGGCTTTCTTTAAGGGGCGTGCCGTCTGCGGTTGTGAGCACTTCAGGCGACGCTGTTTCTGTATTCATTTTGCTATTTATAGTTGTGTGCTGAACGAGAAATTGGGGTGGCTAACAGCCACCCCAATCCTGTTGACTGAAGATTACAGCGCTAACCAGGCGTTAAATCGCTCGGTCAGGTCGTCTTTGCGATCCGCCCACCACTCGTAGTTGAATAACAAGGTATTTACCGCGTTTGCAGGAGCCGTCGGCATATGTGGACCCATGTCTATACCGAGGGTGGCATGCTTGCCTACCATGGGTGCCGCAGACTTGCGAGCAGGGCCATAGGAAATATATTTGGCCTGGTTTGCAAGTTGCTGGGTCTCGGAAGCGAATCTCAGAAATTTCATCGCTTCATCATGATTCGGTCCACCCTTCGGCACAACCCATCCGTCGAGGTCAAACATCTGCCAGTCCCACATCATCGCAATTGGCTGTTTTTCCTCTTCGATAACAGAGAAAAGACGGCCATTGTAAGACGATCCCATGACTACTTCGCCGTCGGCGAGTAATTGTGGTGTTTGCGCACCCTGTTCCCACCAGATTACCTGATCTTTAATGGTGTCGAGTTTGGCAAAAGCCCGGTCTACGCCAGCATCGGTGTCGAGTGTATCGTAGATTTTATCCGGAGCCACACCGTCCGCGAGCAGAGCCCATTCCAGATTAGCGATGGGTGCTTTTTCTAATGAACGTTTGCCGGGGATTTTTTTCAAATCGAAGACATCATTAATCGTCGTCGGTGCCACTTTGACTAAATCTGTACGATAAGCAAAGGTGGTCGAGTAGACGATATTCGGAACAAAACAGGGCGATATAATCAAATCGCCGAAGTCCTTCGAGGCAGGCGTTCCGTCTGGAGCAGTAGTGAGGGCAGTGTCGTGATTGATTTCCTCAATCAGTCCTTCGTCGCAGAGTGTAATAGCGGCAGAAGCGACCGCATCCACCAGAGCCCAGGTGACATTGCCAGCCTCGTTCATGGCGCGGATCTTGGCGACAGCCTGGCCGGATGAATCGTCATTAATAATCTTAATGTCCGGATTCAATGCCATGTAAGGATCAGAATAAGCCTTTTGCTGGCTCGCCGTGTAAGCGCCGCCCCAGGAGACGACGACTAATTCGGTAACGGCATTTGCCGTACCGACGCCGCCGAGACCAACGGCAGCAACCGTTGCCAGGGCCAGCGTAGTTTTTTTCAATGAAACTTTCATTTTTACATACTCCTCATACATTTAGGTTTGAAAAAAAATTGGAAATTCTCTGTGTCCTTAGCCACTCAAAGCGTGGTAATGCTGTCGGCATAAGTCGACAGCCTAAAGAGCATAGTAGAAAGTTTAGACATCCAGCGCTCGACAATCTTCGCTGGCCCAGCCAACTTTGACGGTTTGTCCTTTAGATAATTGCGAATGTTCGGTTGAATTCGGAATTTTCACGACAAAACTGTCATTTCCGGAAACTGAAACCCGGGTGCGAATATGATCACCCAGATAAATGAGTTCCAGAACTTTAGCATCCATGACATTGGGTGTTACGCCAGGCTCGGGGTTGATGTAAACCCGTTCAGGACGTAGAGAAAGTGTGGTTTTATCGCCGACGTTGCTAACGTTGATCGGCTTCGCTTTGATGATCTCCCCGCCTTCAATTTCAACCGAGCAAATATCAGATGAAATTTCTTTTACCACGCCATTGAAACGGTTATTTTCACCGATAAAATAGGCAACGAAGGCATTCTTAGGCTCTTCGTACAGGACCTCGGGCGCGTCGATCTGCTGGATGATACCGTCGTCGAAAACGGCAATCCTGTCCGACAGGGTGAGTGCTTCTGACTGGTCATGCGTGACAAACACCATGGTTAAACCGAGGTTTTCATGGATATGTTTCAACTCATACTGCATTTCTTCACGCAAATTTTTATCCAGTGCACCGAGCGGCTCATCTAACAGAACGAGTTTAGGCTCGAATACCAATGCGCGCGCCAGCGCAACGCGTTGTTGTTGCCCACCTGATAATTGTGCCGGTCGGCGCGAAAGAAAGCCCTTCAGCTGTACCATATCCAGAGCTCGTTCTACGCGCTCGCGGATTTCATGCTTGGGTTGCTTACGCACTTCCAGCGGGAAGGCGATGTTTTCTCCAACAGTCATGTGCGGAAACAGGGCGTAGTTCTGAAATACCATGCCGATATTTCGCTTGTGCGGGGCGACATTATTGATACTTGCGCCATCCAGGTAAATATCACCGTGGGTTGCCGTTTCGAAGCCAGCCAGCATCATTAAACAGGTTGTCTTGCCGGAACCGGACGGCCCTAGCATAGTCAGAAATTCACCCTTGGCAATATCCAGATTAAGATCTTTAACCACCAGGATTTCACCATCGTAGCTCTTTTGAACTTTCTCAAAGCGAACCAGGAAATCGTTATTATTCATAGGTAACTTATCGGTATAAATGAAACTATTGCACTGAATAAAGGATGATGACCCAAGAGTAATTTCCGTATGTTTATGGGGCAATCGTTATGAGTATTATTCATCTACAAACTTAATCTATTTTGCTTTAAACCAATTTTCTACATCGATTGATTCACAATATTAAATCTGCTTAAAATCAGTGAAAAACCGAATTATTATTAAAATTTAGTTCTCGTTTGGGCTGACCACCCTGTATAGCGATCAACCGTACCATGAATATATGTATTCAACAACTGCGGGCATTGTATTCTCTGAATAAACATCGAAATTATAATAAAACAAATTGGGGTTTGCTATTCAGGCAAAAACTGGTGTCGGTGCTGATGAGCTAAAACCAGTTATCTAATTTGTCTGTATTGATTTGTCCAGGTGGCCGCTCCCATTTTGTACCCCGACAAGGGTGTTAATTACGCCGGACTCGAGCAATTCATCGATTGTTGGAAACCAGATCAAATGACTGGGTTGCTTGAATACCCGTTCGAGAAATCGATTCGAAATATGCTGCTTACGCAGTAATTCCAAATCATGTTTCTGCGCCTCGGCGATGTCAACAGGTTGAAAGGCGGTTTGTAGCTGGAAATTGTATTGATGAAATCCGAGCCTGGCATCGATCGCCATATAACGTTTATTGCCGGCGATAAATGCCAACGCACAGGCCGAGCTGCATTCCCCATAGACAAAAGTATCGAGTTGGTACTGGTCGATTAAACGAAATATCCCACGTCCCTCGGAAATGAAACCGCCAGTGCTTTCCAACACAATGCCGCGAATGAGAGGATTCCTGGTTAGCATCGCCTCCATGTCACCGGTGATGCCGAAATCGAAAGTCCCGGTGAGATGCATTAGTGTCGCATTTTCTTGCAACGATAAAGAATATTCTGGCGTTGCCGGGCCATTCGCTTTTTCCGCGGCCTGTTTTTGCTGCAGCGTGTACCAATGTACCGTATCGATCACGCCGACAGTATTGATAATAATAACAACGATGACCAGACCCTGAATGCTACGAATTCGTAGTGTATGGCCATGGCGTAAAAAATGTTTTTCACAACTGCGAAGTAAACCCACGATCTGCCATGGAAAGACCACCAGCCGACTGAATAGCAAATAACCGACCAATAGCGGCAAGGCGATGGTGATTTGCCAGGCATCATTGCGTACCAGGGATTCAACTCCGATATACACCAGGGTGATGAGAATAAAATTCACCCAAAAGGAAAAATACAATGGATAGCATCCTTTCCAGTGTTTGCTGATGAAACCCGGGCAATTCAAAAGACTGGGGATATTGACGACACCTCTTTTCAACGCGCCAGCGCGACGCCGAGATAGACTATTTGAACACAATATGGGCGGCTATGACTGCTGCACAGGTTCCCTGACAAGTTAGACTAGTATAAGCGCGTGGAAGTGGAATGCCCAGCGAGCTATCAGACTCTGTTTCTATTTTGCTATACCGGTTGGAGCAAACAGGAAAGCGCGCTATTCTTCCATTGAGGCTGTGGCATCAAGAGACTTTGGGGCTCGGCTACGACCACTTTTTACGCGAATAAACAAAGCCTGTGAACAATTTTGATTACATCATTGTCGGTGCCGGATCAGCCGGTTGCGTGCTGGCAAACCGACTGTCAGCGCAGCCTTCGAATCGAGTATTATTGATCGAAGCTGGATCGAGGGACTGGAATCCCTGGTTGCATGTGCCAGTCGGTTATTTTAAAACCATGCACGATCCAAATTTGGACTGGTGCTATAAAACCGAACCGGATCCGGGAATTGCCGGGCGCAGCCTGCAATGGCCCCGTGGCAAAGTACTGGGGGGGTCCAGCGCCATAAATGGCCTGTTGTACGTGCGCGGGCAACCCCAGGATTATGATCGATGGGCAGCGCTCGGAAACAACGGCTGGAGCTTCGAGGAAGTACTACCTTATTTTAAGAAGTCTGAAGACAATGAGCGTGGCAAAGATGAATTCCACGGCGTCGGTGGCCCACAAAAAGTTTCGGATTTAAGGCTCAGGCGGCCGATAGCCGAGCATTTTATTAAGGCTGCAGTCGAAATCGGCATTCCATTCAACCAGGATTGCAATGGCGCTTCGCAGGAAGGGGTAGGATATTTTCAGCAAACTGCATCGAATGGCTTTCGCTGGAGTGCGGCAAAAGGTTTCCTCAATCCCTGCAAAAATCGTCCTAACCTGAAGATAATTACGCGTGCCCAAGTCACCCGACTTTTGATCGATAATACCAGCGTAACCGGGATCGAATATCGCCGCGGCGGTGTCATTCGTACCGCTAATGCAGCTGTCGAAGTAATCCTCAGCGCAGGCGCCATCAATACACCCCAGATTTTGCAATGTTCAGGTGTTGGTGACCCACAGGTACTGGGATCTGCCGGAGTACAGACCGTGCATGCCCTGCCGGGTGTCGGTAAGAACCTGCAAGATCATTTGCAAATCCGCCTGGTGTTCAAAACCAGCGAACGAACCCTGAATGACGAGTTGAATAATCCATTCAAAAAATTAAAAGTAGGCTTGCAGTATATTTTCACCCGCTCCGGTCCCCTGACCCTGGCCGCCAGCCAGGTGGTAATATTTACCCGTTCCAGCGCGTCGGTAGATCGACCCGATATCCAGTTTCATATGCAGCCACTGAGTGCTGATAAGCCGGGTGATGGTGTGCATCCGTTCTCGGCATTTACTTCATCGGTTTGTCAGCTGCGCCCGCATAGTCGTGGTGAAATTCGAATAATTTGCCCTGATCCAATGCAGTACCCGGCAATATTCCCACACTATTTATCCGACGATCGGGATTGCCGGGTGGCGATTGATGGCATCAAAGTAGCGCGAAGAATCGCCGAAGCGCCCTCACTGAAAAACCACATTGTCGATGAATATTTGCCGGGACGCCAATATCAAAGCGACGCAGAATTGCTGCAAGCAGCGCGTCAGCACAGCCAGACTATTTATCACCCAGCTGGCACCTGCAAGATGGGTCAGGACGGTCTGGCAGTAGTCGACGCGCGCTTAAGGGTACATGGACTGGAGAAATTGAGGATTGCCGATGCGTCGATCATGCCCGAAATCGTATCGGGTAATACCAATGCTCCGGTCATTATGATTGGCGAAAAGGCGGCCGATATGATCCTCGCGGACAATCGGCCATAGATGGAATACAGCTTAGACCAGCAAAAGAATAAGTATAATAAGCAGCAGTAAATCTACGGTGCTAAGTCCTGCGCCAGCGGGTAGTTGGTCAATTTGTCCTTGCAGTGCGGTGATTTCAGTTTTAGTCATCTGCTTCACCCGGTTCATTGCCGCAACTGGGTCGACACCCATTTCGATGAGTTGTTGCTGAACTTCCTGACTCTGCAAAGAGTCAACCAATTGAGTTCGCTCAGGCGTTACTAATAACTCGGGCGTGCTCACCATTGCCGCATACGCCGGTAATATCATTAACCACAACGCGGCAATTAGACCTAGTTTCTTCAGACAACGCATCGTTATTTCTCCCCGTTTAGAAAATATAATTCAGCTTGCAAGTTAACCCACCGCATCATCGAAATCAAGCATGCGCATGGCAGAATTAATTCACTAACAATCTATTGGTTGGTGAGTTTGACCGGGCAACTTAAAATCAGGCAAGATTCGCCGCTGGTATTGTCCATCGCCGATATTTCGTTCAGGCTGTGCTTTATGTTCTCGTCTGCCGGTTCCAACTGGCTTGCACACATAGCCGCTGACACTGCTGCCTGATGACATCCACCACCAGCCAGTGCGTAGGCGAGATTGTTCCAGGCGGTGCCATCCCCGGGTTTTTGCTGTATCACGCGGCTGAACACCGACTGCGCCTGGGCCATATAACCCATTGAATATTCGCTGTTACCCAGTGACATCAGCGCGGCAGGGTTTTGCGGCCATTTGGCAGCTGCGCTGCGGTAGGACTCGAGTGCCAATTGCTTAAATCCGGCACGCTCCATATCGTAGGCCGCAAGTAGATAGTTTTCCGGTGTTGCCGTTGCTGGGATTTCACCGGCGGACATCACCGTATAAGCCCAGTATCCACCCCGCTGCCAGGTTCGTTCAAAGGTAGCCAGAGACAGGCGGTGTTGACGATAGGTGCCCGAGCGCAAAATCAGCTCAGCGTTATCCAGGTCGTAACCAACCGCCACAGCATAGTGCCATTGAGGCCATATCGACAGCGCCAAATTCTGAAATACCAGTACCGGATTTCCTGCCGCCAGTTCGGTCAACAGGGCCTTCAACTGTGTTTCGAGCGGATAGGGCAGCTTTCCATAACTACGCGCAGTGGCTACCATTTCTATTTGCAGGCTGCCATTGCGTTGGGGAATATAAACTTTTTCGATCAGGCTATCGGGAACCACATCGACATCGCGATAGCTGAGCATTGTTGCCAGTGCAGCAGGACCACACTGGTATTTTACCTGTGGGAAGAAGGCGACTTCATCGAGCAAGACACGACGCGGTAAATTGCCAGGTTCCCTCGATAGCTGCAGGGTTTGCGGAACCGCCGCGCAGCCAATCACCGTCAGCAAAAGGCAGGACGCCAGAAACCGTCTCTGCCAATTACCGAGTTCCATAATCAAGCTTTATTATTCGACTTTCTTCACAAACGGAAATATGTCAGTAGCACCAATCATATCCGTGATCAACAATACGACGAAAATGAATGCAATCGTACCCAGCCCACCAGCACCGACCGGAAGTTGCTGAAAATCCTGCTTTAAACTGGCGAGTTCATCATCGTTCATCTGCTGAATTCGTAATTTGGCGGCGTCTGGATCAACACCATTCGAAATTAGCATGCTTTTAATCTCGGCCCGGTCGAGGGAGTCGATCAGGTCGGCGCGAGTGATTTCATTCATCAAGGTCTCATTGCCTACCATGGCAGCCTGTAATGGCGCGATCTGGATAAAAAACATTAGCAGGATCGATACCCAGGCAATGACTGGTTTTTTGCTTCTGAAAAAATGCATGGTCTATTTCCTATAGTTATTGAATAGAGCGAACATAGTAGCCTAGCTAATATTTCGTTGCTATTTTTAGATCGGGGAAATATTTATTTTTTGCGTTGACAGGTTATTTTGAAGTCAGTTTTTTAATTTTAGCTATCTGCTTTTTTTCCCAGCGTCTACCGGCTTCCAGCATCATTTTAGCCTTCTTCTCACCTATTTTAAGCAACTCTTTTTCGCGCTTTAACGAAACCTTGAGGCGTTCGTTTAATACATCAATCTCGGCCCTGGCAGCCCCTTTTGCGAGCTTAAATTCTTCTTTAGCCGCAATTTTTACCAGCTTAAAGGTCTCTTTTGTCGATTTAAGATCTTGTTTCAACTTTTTCAGTAATGCCTGTCGCGTATCCGCAGCGACTTTTGTTTTAGTTGTAGTTTTGTGTATAACCGGTGCAGTCTTTTTTATCGGCGCAGGTTTAACTGCCTTGTTTTTAACTACGGTGGATTTTTTCTTCGCAATTTTACGAGGGCCAGCTTTTTTTTTCACGGCGGATTCTTTCATGGTTGGCATGGTCAATTCCTTCAGTGGTTGTTAATCAACAGGCAAAATATGTATGCAAGGCCCGGCTTTAAAGTATACCTATTGCGACACACAATCAACGAAGGCCTTGATTTTCAGCCATATTTTGGGAAGTTGTCGCGGTGAAATAGATGCCGCTGAAATCCTCTCAAATTTGAGCTGGAGGGTGGGAGTTATTGGGGTGATGCACCCTTCCGACCAGATGAGTCATCCGACCCCGAGTCGTCAGTGGAATTAATTGTCGTTTGCCGATAGCTTATGTTTAACGAAAACGCCCACCAGGCTCACCACAGATAATAAAATCAGTGGACCGAAGGTGGAAATATCCAGTAATTCTTCCAGAGAGTCGCTGGTGGTCGCCTGATGGATCACCTGGGCATAGATATATGACTTGATGGAGATGCCGAGAATTGCCGCCAATATGAAATGGACCAGGTTTACCCTGAGGATACCCGAGCTATAGTTGACCAACGAGTGAGGGAAGGCAGGGAACACGCGCATCGCGAACAGGGTGAAAAAATTATCCTGTTTGTGGAGTAATTTGTAAGTGCGTGAAAATTTGATTTTTTCTATCCAGTCGTCCGCCAGATATGCTGAAAACAGGTAGGCACCCAGGCCACCGAGCGTACCACCCGCCGCGAGAATAAAAGTTGCCATTGCGGGCGGATACAGTGGCGCTGCAACCCACAGAAATAATGACCCGGCCAGCGCAAAAGTGAACAGGAGGCTCTGCAGCAGGATCAAAATTACCACTAGCCACCAATGCTGCGAGTATTGCCTGGCTAGCGCCAGTATTTCCTGCACCTCGAGCAGGCCAGTGACTTCTAGCCAGATGCCGAGTGTGATTAACAACACCACGAGAAGTAGTTTGATATTATATCCGCGAGCCATCTAATTTATTTGATAGAAATATGCATTGTCACTGGTTGATTCGCACCGGTATACGACGCGCACCAAAGCTATCTGGCTTCACTTCGAAATGTCCCGGAAGCCTGGAGCCGCAGCTGGCACAGCTGGCGTTTTCCTCTAAGCCCCAACGGCCCAGCTGGTACCAGTCGCGCTCTATCAGCAATTCTCCACATTGGTGGCACCAGGTACTGGAACCCTCCGGGTCGTGCACATTGCCGGTATAAGCGTAATGTATGCCATTGCCCAGCGCTATGTTGCGCGCGCGGGTCAGGGTCGCTGTCGGGGTGGGAGCGATATCGCGCATTTTCCAATCCGGATGGAATGCGGTGAAGTGCATCGGCACCTCGGGGCCCAGTTTTTCCACCACCCAGGCGGTCATCGCCTGTAACTCCTGCTCGGAATCATTCTCACCGGGAATCAACAAGGTGGTCAGTTCCAGCCAGGTATCGGTTTCGTGTTTTATGTACTCGAGGGTTTCCAGTACCGGGGCCAGGTGGCCGCCGCATATCTTGTGGTAGAAGCGTTCGCTAAACGCCTTGAGATCCACATTGGCAGCATCCACCGCCTGGAAAAATTCTGCCCGTGGCTCTGGGTCGACATAGCCAGCAGTGACCGCAACCGATTTGATACCACGCGCGCGGCAGGCGGCAGCGACATCGACGGCATATTCGAGGAATATGATTGGATCGTTGTAGGTAAAGGCGACACTACGGCAAGACATCTCGTCAGCGACTCTGGCCAGTTGCTCAGGAGTCGCCCGATCCGCCAGAGTATCCATTTCGCGTGATTTGGACATGTCCCAGTTCTGGCAAAACTTGCAAGCCAGGTTGCAACCAGCGGTTCCAAACGATAACACGGCGCTGCCAGGGTAAAAATGATTCAGCGGTTTTTTCTCGATCGGGTCGACGCAAAAACCACTGGAACGCCCATAACTCACCAGCTTGACTTCATCATTCAGTCTCTGGCGCACATAACACAAGCCTCGTTGCCCGTCATTGAGGCGGCAATGGCGCGGGCAGACATCGCACTGCAGCCGCCCGTCATCTATCGCGTGCCAGTATTGTGTTGTGACAATCGTCGCGTCCATAACTTGTAAGTATGGGCTAAATACCTATATTCTAGGTGAGGATCCTTAATAGCATATCAGTCCTGCGAGGTAATTTCATGAGCATTCGCAAAGCCGCCGTTGCTGGCCAGTTCTATGCAGCAGAGCTGGCGTTACTGCAGCAGCAGGTGACCGACTTGATGTCAGTTACGCCGTCACTTTCAGGCTCTGTCGCAAAAGTACTAATCGTGCCGCATGCCGGTTACATATACTCGGGTTCGACCGCTGCCAGGGCCTACTGCTGCCTGCAATCACAACGCAATGAAATTCGACGGGTGGTGCTATTAGGCCCCGCCCATCGTGTTTACCTGGCAGGTATGGCGGTGCCATCCGTCGACCTGTTCGCCACCCCGCTTGGCAATGTGCCCCTGGATCGGGATGCCATCGAGCAAATTATCGACCTGCCTGGCGTTTGTGTCTCCGACCAGGCACACCAGGATGAGCACTGCCTGGAGGTGCAATTGCCTTTTCTACAGACGCTACTGGCACAATTTACCCTGGTGCCGGTGGTGGTGGGGGATTGCGACCCAGACACGGTAGCAGCAGTGATCGATCAACTGTGGGGCGGCAGCGATACGCTGGTGGTGATCAGTACCGATTTATCCCATTTTCTGTCCTATGATGAAGCCAGGCGGATTGATGCGCACACCTGCGGGCGGATACTGGAAAAGACCAGTTCGCTGTCGGGTAAAGAAGCCTGTGGTGCCGGGGCGCTCAATGGGCTGATGCGCACAGAGCACGTGCGCGCGCTACAGGTGGAGTTATTGGATGCCTGCAACTCGGGCGACACTGCTGGCAGTAAAGATCGGGTAGTAGGTTATGGCGCCTTCCTTCTGCATTGATTTCAGCGATAGCGAGCAGGGTCAATTGCTCGAGATTGCGCGGCATTCGATCGAATCAGGCCTGACTGCCGGCACCGCAATGCAGCTGGATATCGAAAATCTCAGCAGTCGTTTCTCGGTACAGCTCGGTGCGTTCGTGACGCTGACTCGTAGTGGGCAGTTACGCGGTTGTATCGGGTCTCTCGAATCAGCCGATCCTCTGGCGCTATCGGTGGTAAACGCGGCATTTAATGCTGCCTTCCGCGACACGCGCTTCAAACCACTGGCCGCAGACGAAGTCGAGGATACGCGGGTTGAAATATCGGTGTTATCGGCACTGGAGTCATTCGCTGCCGCCAGCCGCACGGAGCTGTTGGAGCAATTACAGCCAGGAGAAGATGGCCTGTTAATGGAAGACGGGCGCTATCGTTCCACTTTCCTGCCCAAGGTGTGGGAGATGATCAGTACTCCGGAGGAATTTCTGCATCACCTGCTGACCAAGGCGGGATTGCCGGGTGATTACTGGTCCGAGACTATTCGTTTTAAGCGATACCGGGCATTATCTTTTGGCGAGCAAGGTGTTCGCGTTGGGTAATACTAGATGCTATGTAGTAAAAGCAGTTATGCAACACTATCGACAGCGTCGAAATTCAACCTGTAGAGAGATTATATATTGACCAGATTGCGCAAATAATGAACTACTGCCCCAACTTTATTTCTCTTCCTTGCGTAAGTCCGTTTTCCTTCATAGTACTTCAAGCGCTCTTTGCTATTTAGAAAGAGCAACTTGTCATCATGTGGATTCGTACTTTCAGTGCTTGTATCGTCGAAACTTTTCATAACTTCAATCATCCGGCACAATTTATTCTGAGCGAAAAATTGCGAGGCCGTGGGTAAACTACTGGTTATTAATGTTTCATCAAGGGGTTCTTGTCCGTCGCACTATACTAATCCTATTTTTACTTCTTGCACCTGGTTCTTTTCAGCCTTGATGCGCTCATAAATTTCTTCTCGATGCACCTCAATTTCCCTGGGGGCATTGATCCCAATCCTGACCTGATTGCCCTTAACTCCAAGTACCGTGATAGTGACCTCGTCACCTATCATTATTGTTTCTCCAATACGCCGCGTCAGAATCAGCATTAATACCACCAAAATTCATTAAATGAGAATGAGAATCAGAATGATACTGGGTCATAGAGTGTCAATACTTGATATAGATCAAGTGAAGAGGCTTTTTGTTGTCACAGTACAATCAATCACGCGGATCAGGCCAGAGTTGGGTTCTAATACCGGTAACTACTGTGTTCTGGCCCCGGTTTTGCGCAATTTCGACTGCTTTGCTCAGTGCTTCGGATTGGGGCGGGTCCACAGAAATCCACCGATACAGAAGAAAAAAAGACTCAGTCCGAGCACAAGTATCCAGTGTGAATCGATAGCAACCAGGGTAATCCAGCTGCCAACCATCATCATCGTGGCCAACCATTTGGCATTTAACGGCACCGCCCCCTGTTGCTGCCAGTCATTTATCAGCCGCGCAAATTGTGGTTGAGTGTAAATCCAGTCGTGTAACCGCTGAGAACCCCTGGGTGCGGCCCAGACGGCAACGAGCAGGAAAGGGGTTGTTGGCAATAAAGGCAGGAAAACCCCGGCAATGCCGAGCGCCGTTGCGGTATAGGCCAGAAGCAGGTAGCCCAGTTGCGCCCATTTACTTCGCATCGGATAAATTTGTGTGGCCTGTTTCTGGTTGCCGGTCATTCTATAAGAACCTGTACTGTGCAATAGCATCAGTCAGTTCGATGCAATTTAAATTTAACGCTATCTTTAAAGTACCCGGGAGTCTGCTTCGAAGGCAATGCAAAAATGCAAGATTCCCGTTCGAGGGCAGAATACCTTGCCTTGGCAGGACATCAAGCTATAACCCCGGTCAAAGCGCAAAATTAACTGATATTAGCATCAGCTGCGTTCTGCTCCCGGCCTGAAATCCAGCATTGGCTCCCGGCACCCGTAATGGTGCTTCGACGGTCTTTTTTGTTTAATCGGTGACGGCGAAATTGTTTATACTAGACTGCAGAACTTTCTGCTTAAGGTATTTCACATGGCTCTCCTGATACAGCTTACAAATAGCGGATCCGGTATTAAGTTACCGATCGGAGAAAAACAGATCGAATTTGGTCGCGATGAGGACTGTGATGT
>CBDUSZ010000055.1:0-15711 GCA_965370015.1 uncultured bacterium
TCGTGAAGGCGGCCGCACAGTGGGTGCTGGCGTTGTCTCTAAAATTATCGAGTAACTGACATGGCAACCAATCAAACTATACGTATCCGTCTGAAAGCTTTCGATCATCGTTTAATCGATCGTTCAGCGGCAGAAATCGTAGAAACTGCGAAACGCACCGGTGCTCGGGTGAAAGGGCCAATTCCCTTGCCGACTCGTAAAGAGCGTTTTACCATCCTTATTTCACCGCACGTGAATAAGGATGCCAGGGACCAATATGAGATCAGGACGCACAAGCGGTTGATGGATATTGTCGACCCGACTGACAAGACAGTAGACGCGCTGATGAAGCTCGATCTTGCAGCCGGCGTTGATGTGCAAATTAAGCTTAATTGACGTTTTAACATACTATTCCAGGTATCCTTCAGCGGTTGTCTGGAAATTGAAAAAAGACTTAAAATAATTTGCTGGAATAAGGGCTTAACTTAGACAATTTATTCTGTTATAGTGCGCGCCCTCGCGGCCTGATGCAGAATTTCTGTATCAGGCCGCGTGTTTAAAAAAGGCTAGTTAAATCAACAGGAAACTCGGATTTAGGTTTCCACAACGCAGGGATGCAAAGCCGTTTCCAGGGGCCGAAAATGCCGCTGGAATAAGAAAGAAAAACAAAAAAAATATTTTTTGCTTTTCTCCCTCTGATAATTCACGGATGGGTTGTTCAGAGGTTCGATTATTTGTAATTGATAGAGGTTAATAATGTCTCTCGGTTTAGTAGGGCGTAAAGTCGGCATGACCCGGGTTTTCTCAGACGATGGAGTTTCCACTCCAGTGACTGTTATTGAGGTTGAACCCAACCGTATTTCACAGATTAAAACTGTTGAAACCGATGGCTATACAGCTATTCAGGTGATTAGCGGTTCACGTCGTGCTAGTCGTGTGACAAAGCCAATGGCTGGCCACTATCGTAAAGCTGGTGTCGAAGCAGGTCGTGGCGCCTGGGAATTTCGTGTTGACTCGGTCGACGATTTTGAGCTCGGCTCCGAAATTAAGGTTGACGTGTTCCAGCAGGGGCAAATTGTCGATGTCTCTGGAATCAGCAAAGGTAAGGGGTTTCAGGGTGGCGTAAAACGGCATAACTTCACTATGCAAGATGCCACTCATGGTAACTCAATCTCGCATCGATCCAACGGATCTATCGGTCAGAACCAGACCCCGGGACGCGTGTTCAAAGGCAAGAAGATGTCTGGTCATATGGGTGCAGTAAAATGTACCACGCAAAATCTGGAAATAGTCCGAGTCGACGCCGAGAGAAATCTGGTACTGATCAAGGGCGCAGTGCCTGGCGCGAAGAGCGGCGACGTGATCATCCGTCCAGCGGTCAAGCAATAAGAGCCTAGAGAGATAGAGATTACGCCATGGACCTAACTATTCATCAATCCAAGAAAAAAGTATCTGTTTCTGACGATGCTTTTGATGCCAAGTTCAATGAAGCACTAGTGCATCAACTCGTGGTTTCCTATATGAGCGGCGCTCGCGCCGGCACCAAGGCACAAAAGAATCGCTCAGCAGCTAGTGGCGGTGGAGCCAAGCCCTGGCGTCAAAAAGGCACTGGTCGTGCACGCGCGGGTACCATCAGAAGCCCTATCTGGCGCTCCGGTGGTGTTACTTTTGCGGCTAGCCCAAGAGACTATAGTAAGAAGCTAAATAAAAAAATGTACCGCGTGGGTATGCGCAGTCTGGTTTCGGAACTGGTGCGTCAGCAGCGCCTGATCGTGATTGCAGAGCTGGGTGTAACCGAAGCAAAAACCAAATCCATGAACGCCAGGCTCAGCGAGCTCGGAATAAATGATGCATTGATACTGACCGATGGCCTCGATTCAGCGGTTTATCTTGCAGCTAGAAATATCCCCAATATACAGGTGATGGATGTCGCTATTGTCGACCCGTTGAGTCTGGTCAGCCAGGAGCATGTCGTTATCGATCAGGCTGCGCTGAAAAAGCTTGAGGAGCGTTTGGTATGAACGATGAGAGAATTTTCCAGGTGCTGAAATCACCACATATTTCAGAAAAAACCACGATACTCGGAGAGGTGTCTAACCAGCACGTGTTCAGAGTGGCTACAGATGCCAAAAAACCCGAAATCAAGGCGGCCGTGGAACAACTATTTAACGTTAAGGTTGCCAATGTGCGTACTGTTAACGTTAATGGAAAAAGCAAGCGCCAGGGTGCGCGTAAAGGCAGTCGAAAAGACTGGAAGAAGGCATATGTTTCACTAGAGCAGGGTCATGAAATTGATCTCGCTTCCATAGGCGCATAGAAAATCATGGCATTAATAAAGGCAAAACCTACTTCACCAGGACGCCGGTTTGTCGTTTCCGTCAAAACCCCGGGTTTACATACCGGCAAACCTTTTGCGGCACTGGTAGAGAAGAAAACCAAAACCGGTGGGCGTAATAATGCGGGTCGTATTACCACGCGTCACATTGGTGGTGGGCACAAACAACGTTATCGCGTAATTGATTTCAAGCGTAATAAAGATGGTATTGATGCAGTTGTTGAGCGTCTCGAATACGATCCGAATCGTAGTGCGCACATTGCATTGCTGAAGTATTTAGATGGAGAGCGTCGTTACATCATCGCCCCCAGGGGAATCGCAGAAGGAGCCGTGGTGCGTTCCGGCGAGGACGTCGGTATTAAGGCGGGTAATTGTATGCCGTTACGCAATATGCCGGTGGGTTCTACGGTACATTGCGTCGAATTAAAGCCCGGTAAAGGTGCGCAAATCGCGCGCTCAGCGGGTACTTCGGCTCAATACGTAGCGCGCGATGGCGGCTATGTTACTTTGAGGTTACGTTCGGGCGAAATGCGTAAGGTATTGGCAACTTGTCGTGCAGTCATCGGCGAAGTGGGTAATGGTGAACATAGCCTGCGCTCGCTGGGTAAAGCTGGCGCCACGCGCTGGAGAGGTATCCGACCCACGGTACGTGGTGTTGCGATGAACCCGGTAGATCACCCGCATGGTGGTGGTGAAGGTCGCACATCAGGTGGCCGCCATCCGGTTTCGCCCTGGGGCACGCCGGCCAAAGGGTACAAGACTCGATCAAACAAACGCACTGATAAATTGATCGTGCGCAGACGGAATAAGAGGTAACTGTTCATGCCACGCTCACTTAGTAAAGGCCCGTTCGTCGACCAGCATCTGTTAAAAAAGGTGCTAGACGCGGTCGCAACGAATAATAAACGACCGATCAAAACCTGGTCCAGGCGTTCTATGGTTTTGCCGGAAATGGTTGGTTTAACAATCGCAGTTCATAACGGCAGGCAGCATGTGCCGGTATTGATCAATGAAAATATGGTTGGCCACAAGCTGGGTGAGTTTTCACTTACCCGCACTTATCGTGGTCACAACGTCGACAAGAAAGCGAAGAGATAGGTAAGGGTTATGCAAACCAGTGCAAAACACCGTCACGCAAAAATATCTGCACAAAAATGCCGCCTGGTAGCCGATCAGGTTCGCGGCATGGAAGTAGATAAGGCGCTGACCTTGCTGAATTTCAGCAATAAGAAAGCCGCGGTTCTGCTGCGCAAGGTGCTGGAGTCAGCCATTGCGAACGCAGAGCACAATGATGGCGCAGATATAGACGAGCTTAAGATTTCGGCGATTTTTGTAAACCAGGGTCCAACCCAGAAGCGCATGCGTGCACGCGCCAAGGGTCGTGGCAATCGTATTTTAAAACGCACCAGTCATATTACTGTGACTGTCGCGGATAGTTAAAGAGGCACAGATGGGACAAAAAGTTCATCCAACGGGTTTCCGCCTCGGTATTTCGACCGACTGGACATCCAAGTGGTATGCGAATACTTCAGAATTTGCTGATTTTCTTGCCGAGGATCTGAAGATACGCGACTATCTGCGCAAAAAACTCTCGCAGGCCGGAGTGAGCAGAATTGCGATCTCGCGTCCTGCTAAGGCAATTTCGGTGACCATTCATTCAGCGCGTCCCGGAATTATCATCGGCAAGAAAGGCGAAGATATAGAAAAGCTTCGAATTGAAGTTGCGTCGCTGGTATCGGTGCACCTCAATAACGTCAAGATTAATATTGAGGAAATTCGCAAACCAGAGTTGGATGCACAGTTGGTTGCGGAAGGCGTTGCCTCGCAACTTGAGCGCCGCGTGATGTTTCGCCGCGCTATGCGTCGCTCGGTCACCAGTGCAATGCGTATTGGCGCCGAAGGCATCAAGATTAATGTATCCGGCCGTTTGAATGGTGCTGAAATAGCACGTAACGAATGGTATCGAGAAGGTCGCGTACCCTTGCACACGCTGCGTGCGAATGTTGATTATGGCTTTGCAGAAGCTTTAACTACCTATGGCATTCTGGGTATCAAGGTGTGGATCTACAAGGGTGAAGTTTTTAATCTTGAAGCTAAAGATTCAGGTAAAGGCAAGCAGGCCGGTAAGTGAGCACCGGTAAGTTAGAGAATTAATTATGTTACAGCCTAAAAGAACAAAATTTAGAAAGCAGTTTAAAGGTCGCAACAGGGGCCTGGCAACTACTGGCAGCAAGGTTAGTTTTGGCGAATACGGCCTCAAAGCCGTGGAGCGCGGAAGAATTACTGCGCGCCAGATCGAGGCGGCACGGCGAGCTATGACACGTCACATCAAACGTGGCGGTAAAATCTGGATTCGTGTATTTCCCGACGTGCCGGTGTCTAAAAAGCCGCTCGAAGTACGTATGGGTAAGGGTAAAGGTAACGTCGAGTATTGGGTCTGTAAGATTCAACCAGGACGAGTATTGTACGAAATGGAAGGGGTTGATGAAGGCATCGCACGCCAGGCTTTTAAGCTGGCTGCAGCCAAGCTCCCATTTAAAACAACTTTCGTTTCAAGGCAGGTCATGTAATGAAGGCAGCAGAATTAGTAACAAAGTCGGAGCAAGAGCTTCGTGAAGAATTAACCGCATTATTACGCGAGCAATTCAACTTGCGTATGCAAAGAGGGATCAACCCGGATGCGATACGTCCAGATCAGTTTAAGAAAGTCCGCAGGAACATTGCACGGGTGAAAACAGTAATGAATACCGATCGTGGTGGTGAGCAGTCATGAGTGAAGCCAAGGTTTTAAGAATCCAGACCGGGTCGGTCATTAGCGACCGCATGGACAAGTCGGCGATCGTTTTGATCGAGCGCAAGGTGAAGCACCCGATATATGGCAAATTCGTGAAAAAATCGACCAAGTTGCATATTCATGATGAAAACAATGAATGTGGTATCGGTGATACCGTACAAATCTCGGAATGTCGTCCAATATCCAGGACAAAATCCTGGACACTGGTCAAAGTGATAAACAAGGCTAATTAGGCGCAAGGCAGGTATACAGTCATGATACAAATGCAAACAGTGTTGAATGCGGCGGACAACAGTGGTGCGCGAAAGATGCAATGCATCAAAGTTTTAGGTGGATCGAAACGTCGTTACGCTTCGATCGGCGATATTATCAAGGTTAGTATTAAAGATGCGATACCTCGCGGTAAGGTCAAGAAAGGTGAAGTTTACAATGCAGTGGTGGTACGCACCGCTAGCGGCGTGCGGCGCCCGGATGGTTCGGCAATTAAATTTGACGGAAACGCGGCGGTCATCCTGAATAATAATCTACAGCCCATCGGAACCCGTATTTTTGGCCCGGTGACACGTGAATTACGCGGCGAGAGATTCATGAAAATCATCTCACTCGCACCAGAAGTGCTTTAGTAGCCGAGATCCAGGGTTATGCTCAAAATTAAAAAAGGTGATGAAGTCATTGTTATAGCAGGCCGTAGTAAAGGCATGAGAGGCAATGTGTTGAAACGGCTCGATGACAAACGTCTGCTGGTGGAAAGCGTCAACATGGTGAAAAAGCATGTAAAGAGCAATCCGCGCTCGGGTGAAGGTGGCGGCATTATTGACCAGGAGTCACCGATTCAGATTTCTAATGTGATGCTATTTAACCCGAATACTCAAAAAGGTGATCGCGTCGGATTTAAGACTTTAGAAGATAATCGAAAGGTTCGCTATTTTAAATCAAACGGCGAAGTGATCGATATCTAAGGCATTTATTATGACAAGACTAGAACAATATTACCGTGAAACCGTGGCGAAGAAATTGCAACAGCAGTTTTCTTATTCATCGCCGATGGAGATTCCACGGATAACCAAGATCACCTTGAATATAGGTATAGGCGAAGCGTCGCAGGATAAGAAAATTGTAGACCATGCGGTCAACGATTTATCCCTGATCGCGGGTCAAAAACCAATAGTCACACTCGCAAAAAAGGCGATTGCGGGATTCAAATTGCGTGAAGGTATGCCGATTGGCTGCAAGGTGACCCTGAGAAGAGATCGCATGTATGAGTTTTTAGATCGTCTGGTTAATTTTGCGATACCGCGAATCCGCGATTTCCGTGGACTGAGTGCAAAATCATTTGATGGTCAGGGAAATTACAACATGGGGATTGATGAGCAGATCGCGTTTCCGGAAATTGATTACGACAAGATCGACAAACTACGTGGGATGAATATTTGTTTCACCACCACAGCGCGCAACGCCGAAGAAGGCCGCGCATTGTTGGCTGCTTTTCAATTCCCTTTTAAGAATTAATCGAGTTTATTTTATGGCAAAGAATTCCATGGTACAGCGGGAACTGAAGCGAGCTAAACTGGTCGCTCGTTTCGCTGGAAAGAGAAAGGCCCTGAAAGCCACTATCAAGAGTTCGACAACCAGTCTGGAAGAAAAAATGGCTGCAGTCGACTCCTTGCAAAAGCTACCCAGGGACTCCTCCGAAGTTCGCCAGCATAATCGTTGTCGTATTACCGGCAGGCCCCATGGCGTCTACCGAAAATTTGGACTGTGCCGTAACAAGATCCGTGAAGCTGCGATGCGTGGCGATATCCCTGGTCTGGTTAAGGCTAGTTGGTAAGAGAGAATATAATGAGCTTACAAGACCCAATTTCAGACATGTTGACCCGTATTCGCAATGCTCAAAAAGCGACCAAGGTGACTGTTGCGATGCCTTGTTCCAGTCAGAAAGTGAATATCGCTAGCGTACTCAAAAATGAAGGTTATATTAGTGCCTTCAAGGTGTCTGACGATGCCAAGAAAGAACTTACAATCGAACTGAAGTATTACCAGGGCAAACCGGTTATCGAGAGCATCAAGCGCATTAGCCGACCAGGTTTACGAATATTCAAATCTAAAGATGAACTACCGTCAGTCAATGCCGGTCTGGGTATCGCGATCATATCTACCTCTAGTGGGTTGATGACCGAGAAGCAAGCCAGGGCAGCCGGTCACGGCGGCGAAGTCATTTGTACAGTGGTTTAGGATCGATCATATGTCCAGAATAGCGAAAAAACCTGTCGAAGTGCCCAGCGGTGTTGAAGTCAACATCAGTGGTCGTGAGATTTCCGTAAAGGGTCCGAAGGGGTCCCTGTCGATAACGCTGCATGAGCGTGTCGATGTAAAAAATGAAAATAATGTGCTGACATTTGCACCCCGGGACAATGCCAAATCGTCGATGGCGGTTGCAGGCACCATGCGTTCCGTAGTGAGCAATATCGTTACCGGTGTATCGGTCGGCTATGAGAAAAAGCTGCTGTTAGTCGGTGTTGGTTATCGAGTGCAGCTGCAGGGTAAAAAATTGAGTCTAGCGTTGGGGTTTTCTCATCCCGTCATTTACGACGTGCCGGAAGGTGTTGAAATCCAATCCGCGAGTGCTACCGAGATTACGGTACGCGGATGTAACAAACAGCAGGTAGGTCAGGTTTGCGCAGAAATTCGCGCTTTTAGGCCGCCCGAGCCTTACAAAGGCAAAGGTATCAAATACGCAGACGAACAGGTCATCAGAAAAGAAGCGAAGAAGAAATAAGTCATGGATAAAAAATCATCACGTATCCGTCGTTCCCGCCGTACACGCGCAAAAATCGCGTCACTCGGTATCAGTCGTTTGACGGTGCATCGTACACCACGGCATACCTATGCACAGATATTTTCAGCTGAGACTGGAAGCGTTGTCGTTTCCGCCTCTACTTTATCTGCAGACGTAAAAGCGATGGTTAAGTACACCGGTAATATCGATGCGGCTGTCGCGGTCGGCAAGGTTATTGCCGAAAAGGCAAAAGCTGCGGGAATCGAGGCGGTGGCCTTCGATCGTTCCGGTTTCAAGTATCACGGTAGAATTAAGGCGTTGGCCGACTCTGCGCGTGAAAACGGTTTAAAATTTTAATAGCGCCTGGAGAATAGAGTGGCAGATCATAGAAATTCTAATGCAGGCGACGATTTTACGGAAAAGCTGGTTGCCGTAAATCGTGTGGCCAAGGTTGTCAAAGGTGGTCGTCAATTTGGCTTTACCGCTCTCACTGTGGTCGGTGACGGCAATGGTAAGGTCGGATTCGGCTATGGCAAGGCACGTGAAGTGCCGCTCGCTATTCAGAAAGCGATGGAAAAAGCGCGGGCTAATATGATTACGGTTTCGTTAAAAAACGGAACCTTGCAATATCCGCTGAATGCGCGCTATGGTGCAGCCAAGGTTTATATGCAACCAGCTTCTGAAGGTACTGGTGTGATCGCTGGCGGTGCAATGCGTGCGGTATTCGAAGCGGTCGGGGTACATAATGTTCTGGCCAAGTGTAATGGTTCGCGTAATCCGATTAACCTTGTGCGGGCGACAATTCTCGGCCTGCAAAATATGCAGTCACCCGAAGATATCGCATCCAAGCGTGGCAAAAAAGTTGAAGAGATTGTGGGTTAATGATCATGGCCGAAGCGAAACAATCACCTAAAAAAGTAAAAGTTACCCTGATTCGTAGTAAGCATGGCCGACTGGCTTCGCATAAAGCCTGTGTCGCTGGATTGGGACTGAGAAGAATGCACCAGACTGTCGAAGTGATCGATACACCTGAAAACAGGGGTATGATCAACAAGGTACAGTACCTGTTGAATGTTGAGGAAGTATAATGTACCTGAATACATTAAAGCCTGCAAAAGGTTCCAACAAGTCACCTAAGCGTGTCGGTCGTGGTATAGGCTCTGGCTCGGGTAAAACCTGTGGTCGCGGCCACAAGGGACAGAAGTCGCGTTCCGGCGGTAGTGTGCGCGTTGGATTCGAGGGCGGACAAATGCCCTTGCAAATGCGTTTACCCAAATTTGGTTTTAGCTCGCGTGTTTGGCGATACTCCAAAGAAGTCCGTTTGAGCGAGGTCGAATTGTCAGGCCTGGAAAGCATTACTCTAGCGACACTGGTGGAAGCGAATATTGTGCCCGTGCGAACTAAAAAGGCGAAGATTATCCTGTCGGGTGAAATTACCCGCGCAGTGACTGTTGGCGGTGGTGTATTAGCGACTAAAGGTGCTAAAGCAGCCATCGAAAAAGCGGGCGGTAAAGTAGAACAAATTGACGGTAAAGAGACCAAGTAGAAATGGCCGGTCCCTCTGCAACCCAAGTAGCTAGCAGCCTGTCTGGCGGTAGCCTGAGCGAACTAAGAAAGCGAATTTTCTTTCTTATCGGCGCACTGATCGTGTTTCGTATAGGTACCTTTATTCCGGTGCCTGGCATAGACATAAATGTCATGCGCGAGATTTTCGATCAGCAAAGAAGCGGCATACTGGGCATGTTTAATATGTTCTCTGGTGGTGCGTTGGAGCGTATGTCGATCTTCGCTCTGGGTGTCATGCCCTATATTTCGGCATCGATCATCATGCAGTTAATGACGGTAGCTGTACCGACACTCGAACAACTGAAAAAAGAGGGCGAGTCGGGTCGTCGTAAGATAACTCAATATACCCGTTACTTCACTGTTGTACTGGCGACATTTCAGGCGATCGGGATTTCTATTGCATTGTCCGGGCAAAGTGGTGGCGGTGGTGCTGCACTG
This sequence comes from uncultured bacterium, assembly GCA_965370015.1. Lineage (GTDB taxonomy): Bacteria > Pseudomonadota > Gammaproteobacteria. Next base: position 9,889 of record CBDUSZ010000055.1, read on the forward strand.
GTTATAAACCCGGGTCCATCATTTATTTTTACCGCGGCTGTTACGCTGGTGACAGGTACCATGTTTTTAATGTGGCTGGGTGAGCAAATCACCGAACGCGGCATTGGCAACGGTATTTCGATGCTGATTTTTGCCGGAATTACCGCTGGATTACCGTCAGCAATTGGCGGTACTTTCGAGCTGGTTAGAACCGGCGAACTGAATTCGTTAATTATTCTCGCTATATTCGTCGGCGTTATCGCGGTGACCTATTTTGTCGTGTTTGTCGAACGTGGGCAGCGTCGTATTACGGTGAATTACGCAAAACGCCAGCAGGGTCGAAAAATGTATGCGGCGCAAAGCAGTCACTTGCCGTTAAAGCTGAATATGGCAGGTGTTATACCGCCGATATTTGCATCGAGTATTATTTTGTTTCCGGCCACGCTGGGTAGCTGGTTCGGTCAGGCGGAAGGTATGCGCTGGTTGCAGGATCTTTCCGCGACATTATCGCCGGGTCAGCCGCTGTATGTCATGTTTTATGCCGCTGCGATTATTTTCTTTTGCTTCTTCTATACCGCGTTGGTATTTAATTCAAAGGATACCGCGGAAAATTTAAAGAAATCTGGCGCATTTGTGCCCGGAATCAGACCCGGCAATCAGACCGCGACCTATATCGACGGCGTTATGTCGAGACTGACACTGGTCGGTGCTATGTATATCACCGCCGTGTGTTTGTTGCCGGAATTTTTAATTCTATTCTGGAATGTGCCTTTCTATTTCGGTGGTACTTCACTGCTGATCATCGTCGTCGTGGTAATGGATTTCATGTCGCAGGTACAGGCGCACCTGATGAGCCATCAATACGATGGCCTGATGAAAAAATCAAATTTCAAGGGATATGGCGGCGCTGGCACCGTTCGCTAGTGGCAACCCAGATAAAGGTAAAGTTATGAAAGTGAGAGCTTCCGTTAAAAAGATGTGTAAAAACTGTAAGGTAATTCGACGCAACGGTGCGGTCAGGGTTATTTGCAAAGACCCACGCCATAAACAGCGCCAGGGTTAATTTACTAAAATATGTTTAAATCATTGATATTCGGGGGGCTGACAGCTAGAATCTGCGCCCGCCTTAACAGCCGCTTGGCTTAGGAGAATCTGTTCTTATGGCTCGTATTGCAGGTGTAAATATACCCGATAACAAGCATACAGTGATTGCATTACAAGCAATCTTTGGTGTTGGCGCAACGCGGTCAGCCCAAATTTGTAGTGAGACCGGAATCGATCCGGGGACCAAGGTTCGTGAACTGAGCGAAGATCAACTGGAAGCGATTCGTGCCAGGATCGACGGCTTAACCACGGAAGGTGATTTGCGTCGTGAAATATCCATGAACATCAAACGTTTGATGGATTTGGGTACCAACCGCGGCATTCGTCATCGTCGCGGTCTGCCGGTACGCGGACAAAGAACTAAAACCAACGCACGCACGCGTAAGGGCCCCAGACGCCCGCTTAAGAGATAGGCTAGAAATATGGCTGATACCCGTAGCAAGAAAAAAGTTAAACGCAACGTGTCCGATGGTGTGGCGCATATTCACGCCACCTTCAATAACACGATTGTAACCATCTGTGACCGCCAGGGTAATGCTCTGTGCTGGGCGACAGCTGGCGGATCGGGCTTTCGAGGCTCACGAAAAAGCACACCATTTGCTGCGCAGATTGCGGCCGAAAGAGCTGGCCACGCGGCACAGGAAATGGGCATGAAAAATCTCGAAGTGATGGTTAAAGGGCCTGGGCCCGGTCGAGACTCGGCAGTGCGAGCGCTAAACGCGATTGGATTCAAGATTTCGCGTATTGATGATGTAACGCCGATTCCGCATAACGGATGTCGACCACCCAAAAAACGCCGCGTATAGACAGTATAACTCAGGTTAGATTAAGAACAGGTTAGATAAAGAATGGCTAAATATATTGGACCCAAATGCAAATTGATGCGCCGTGAAGGTGCAGATCTGGGCTTGAAATCTTCACGTCGTGCAATTGATACCAAATGCAAGATTGATAACCCACCAGGCATGCACGGTGTAGGCACGCGTAGACCCAGAGTATCTGACTATGGTCTGCAGTTGCGTGAGAAGCAGAAGCTGAAAAGAATTTATGGTGTTCTGGAGAAGCAGTTCAGAAACTACTACAAGGAAGCGTCACGATTGAAAGGCTCTACCGGTGAAAACCTGTTGCAGTTGCTCGAAGCACGTCTGGACAATGTCGTATACCGCATGGGTTTCGGTTCGACTCGGGCCGAAGGGCGTCAGTTGGTGAGCCACAAAGCAATCATGGTGAATGGTAAAGTGGTTAATGTGGCTTCTTATACGGTAAGCCCGTCAGACGTGGTCAGTGTGCGTGAAAAATCGCGCAAGCAGGCACGTATCGCGGAATCCATGTCATTGGCCGAACAGGCCGGGTTTCCCGACTGGATTGAGGTTAATCACAGTGCGTTCGAAGGGGTCTTCAAGGCCTTACCGCTACGCAGTGAATTACCACCTGATATCAACGAACAGTTAGTCGTTGAACTTTACTCTAAATAATACGAGTCATTTATGTCATCTAAAATGTTTTCTGATTTGCTTAAGCCGAAGCAGGTTAAGGTTGAGGAACAGCATGCCTACCATGCCAAGGTTTCTATCGAACCGTTGGAGCGAGGTTTTGGTCATACGCTCGGTAATGCGCTGAGAAGAATCCTGTTATCCTCGATCCCAGGTAGTGCGATTGTCGATTGCCATATCGATGGAATTTTGCATGAATACACCGCCATCGATGGCGTGCAGGAAGATGTGATCGATATTATGTTAAACCTGAAAGGTGTTGGCATTACCATGCATGCACGCGATGAAGCAACCCTGAAGATTAGCAAAAAAGGCCCTGGCCAGATGACTGCGGGCGATATTCAGCTCGATCACGACATTGAAGTGGTTGACCCAGATTACGTCATCGCAACTCTGACTAAAGATATAGAATTAAACATGTCGCTGCACGTAATGAAAGGTCGCGGCTACCATGCAGCAAATACACGCCAGATTTCTGAAGAAGATGCCGCGCTCGGTCATCTACAACTCGATGCATCCTTTTCTCCAGTAGTCAAAATTGCCTACAGTGTCGAGGCGGTCCGTGTTGAGAATCGCACAGACCTCGATAAGTTAATCATCGACATCGAAACCAACGGTTCGATCGATCCTGAAGAAGCGATTCGTATCGGCGGCAGTATTCTCAAAGATCAACTGTCTGTATTCGTCAATCTCGAAGGGTCAGACGACGAGGAAGAAGTGGAGCCGGAATCACTGATCGACCCGATTTTGTTGCGTCCTGTCGACGATCTGGAATTGACTGTACGTTCTGCCAATTGTCTCAAAGCGGAAAATATTTATTACATCGGTGACCTGATTCAACGCACCGAAGTCGAATTGCTTAAAACGCCTAACCTGGGTAAGAAATCACTTACCGAAATCAAGGACGTTCTGGCATCGTATAGTTTGTCGCTGGGTATGCGTCTCGAGAACTGGCCACCAGCCAATATCGAAAATGACGCCAAGTTAGCGAGTTAAAAGAGGTTTAGAAAATGCGTCATCGTAATAGCGGCAGACAACTTAATCGCAATAGTTCACATCGCAAGGCCATGTTCAAAAATATGGCCGTGTCGTTGTTCGATCATGAAGTGATAAAAACAACCTTGCCGAAAGCAAAAGAATTACGCCGCGTAGCCGAGCCGTTGATCACGCTTGCTAAGCAGGACAGTGTAGCCAATCGGCGTCTCGCATTCAGTCGTATCCGTGACAAGGCGGCGGTAGGCAAGTTGTTCACTGACCTCGGTCCGCGTTATAAGGAACGTCCGGGTGGTTATATGCGCATTCTCAAATGTGGCTTTCGTCCAGGTGACAAAGCGCCAATGGCCTATGTCGAGTTAGTAGATCGCCCGCAGATCGAAGACGACGAGTAATCAATGGGGTCAGACTCGATTGATTCGTAGGTCCGAATTCATTCGGCCAACCATTCCAAAAGCGATGGAATCAAATCAATCGAGTCTGACCCCATTGATTTTTAGTCGTCGATGAGTTGTAGAAGCTCGTCACGCTTTTGCTCCATCAAAGCATAATTACCCCGCGTTTCCAGGTTCAATCGAAGTAAAGGCTCTGTGTTAGAGGGTCGAAGATTAAAGCGCCAGTTACCAAAATCCATGCTCAGGCCGTCGATTTCATCTAGTTGGTGTTCCTGCTTGTGAAAATGGTCTTTTACCGATTTGATTACCCTGCCGGAATTTTCTACCTCGACATTAATTTCACCGCTAACCGGGAATTTTTCAATGCGCTCATCGACCAGTTCGGCGAGCGATTTATTTTGCTCGCTCATTATTTGCGCCAGTAATAACCAGGGGATCATGCCGCTATCGCAGTAACCGAAGTCGCGAAAGTAATGGTGTGCACTCATTTCACCACCGTAAACGGCGTTGACTTCGCGCATCCTCTCCTTGATGAACGCATGCCCTGCCTTGCTTGGTACGGACTGGCCGTGGTTTTGTTCAACCAGTTCCAGGGTATTCCAGGTCAGTCGCGGGTCGTACACAATGCGTGCTCCGGGGTTGTTCTGTAGCAGCTGCGCAGCAAGTAATCCTACAATATAGTATCCCTCGATAAAACGACCGTTGTGGTCGAATAAAAAACATCGGTCAAAATCACCATCCCAGGCCACTCCGAAATCTGCATGGTGTTGCCGAATAGCGTCCTGAGTGGCAGGCCTGCCTTCCGGGAGTAGCGGGTTCGGAACACCGTTTGGGAACGAACCATCAGGTTCGTGCTGCACTTTAATAAATTCAAACGGCAGCTGTGACTCGAGTAAATCTATGGTTGGGCCGGAGATTCCATTGCCTGAGTTGGCAACGATTTTGAACGATCGCAAAGCTTCGATGTTGGGCAGGTAACCGAGCAGATGGTCAATGTAAGCAGCCTTCAAGTCGGTTGGAATGATTTGTCCTGTTTTTGCTGAAGCACTGAACGAAGATTGTTCGGCAATGGTACGAATATCCTGCAAGCCACTGTCTGCACTAATTGGGCGTGCGCTCTGGCCAACAAATTTGAAGCCATTGTAATCGATTGGATTATGGCTCGCGGTGATCATGATGCCACCCCCGAGCTGGCGGTGAAATGCAGCGAAATAAACCTCTTCGGTTCCACAAAGGCCAAGATCGAGTACGTCCACACCGCTGTCCATTAAACCCCGGGTGAGGGCTGCAAACAACTCCTTCCCGCTGAGCCTGGGATCACGTCCTACGGCTACCTGCGTTGGCTGAATAAACTCTGCATAGGCTCGACCGATGCGGTAGGCAACATCCTCGTTGAGTTCATCGGGTACCTTGCCACGAGCATCGTAAGCTTTAAAACAGGTGATTTCTTGTGTCATTTTGGGCCCTTATAATCGTCTTGAATATGCAATTGGTACAATACCCTTCGGTTATTGCGATACACGATACAAGATTCCCGCTTTCGCGGGAACGACGGGTTAAAAAAATACTCGTCATTCCGGACGCAGCGAAGCGGAGATCCGGAATCTACTCCAGGCAAACTACCAGCATTAAAATTAACCTCGTTTCAGGATGCCCGTTTTTGCGATTCAAGCATGGTTTTTAAATAATGCCCGGTATACGAACCCGCGACCCCAGCGACCTGCTCGGGGGTGCCGGCAGCAATGATTTCTCCACCCTTGTCGCCGCCCTCGGGTCCCATGTCTATGATCCAGTCTGCGGTGTTTATGCCCTGTAAATTATGCTCGATCACAGCAATGGGGTTACCGTGGTCGCGTCAT
>CBDUSZ010000056.1:0-15697 GCA_965370015.1 uncultured bacterium
GCTGGTAACAGGCGCATTTAGTATAATTTATTTAACCGTACCCGATACCATGGTCAAGTTCAGTTCTGCTATTTATGGCGGCCTGCTAGCTGGCGTCGTCTGGCAGAGCACCGGTATATTGTTTGCTGCATTTGCTGGAAGTTCGACCAGCTACACGGTTATCTACTCGGGATTCGCGATTATAATGTTACTCATGATCTGGGTTTACCTGAGCTGGTTGATATTACTCATCGGTGCCAGTATTGCCTATTATCACCAACACCCTGAACGCCTTAAGTGGCGCCACCTGCATATTCATTTGAGCGCTCGAATACGTGAGCAGCTAGCGCTGCAGTTGATGCTTAATATTGGCCGCTCGCACCACCAGCAATCGGGTTTTGAAAGTTCGATCGAGAATTTGGCGAGTGATCTGCAAATTCCGCTAGAAATACCCAGGCGCATGTTGGACGCCCTCGAGGCTGATGATCTGGTGCGCCGATCTGGTAACGATTCGTCGCATTACCTACTGGCACGGCCGCTCAACCGCATACGCCTGATTGATATTTTACGTAGTTCGCGCGATGCTGAAGGTACTGATCCAGGTAAGGGGTTTCATTGCGATGAATCCATTTTAAAACTACTGGATGATATTCAATCCAGTTATGAATCTGTTTTAGGCGATCTCACTTTAGCCGAGCTAGTGACGCCGGGTTAACAATAGGCCACTTATGAAAATAGTCTCGTTTAATGTAAATAGTGTGCGCATGCGACTGCACCAGCTGGCGCGAGTGATCGATGAGCATGCTCCAGAATTTATCGGCCTGCAGGAAACAAAAGTACAGGATCATGAATTTCCGCTCGCTGAAATCGAAGCACTCGGCTATCAGGCTATTTACATGGGTCAAAAAACCCACTACGGGGTTGCGTTATTATCGAAATCAAGCTGTCGAAATGCCTATTACGGGTTGCCAAATGATGGTGAAGAGGCGCAAAAACGTTTTATCGGTGGAGAATTTAAGATTGATGGTAAGTTGATACAGGTATTTAACGGATATTTTCCGCAGGGTGAAAGCCGCGATCATCCGGTAAAGTTTCCAGCTAAGACGCTATTTTATAAAGAGCTGAATGAATTTCTAAAATCTTTTGACATGGGAACGATGCCGCTGGTGGTGATGGGTGACTACAATATAGCCCCGCAGGATATAGATATCGGAATCGGTGAGGACAGTACCAAACGTTGGCTTAAAACAGGAAAAACAAGTTTTCTACCCGAGGAAAGAGAGTGGTTCGAAGCACTGGTTGCGCTCGGATTACACGATGGTTTTCGATTGTGTCATGCGCAGGAAGACAATATATTTAGCTGGTTTGATTACCGCAGCAAAGGTTTCGATCGTGAACCAAAGCGAGGTCTGCGAATCGATCACTTACTGGTATCGGATAACCTGAAATCTGCTGTGGCTAAAGCCGGGGTCGACTATGATATAAGGGCAATGCAAAAACCGTCAGATCATGCCCCTGTATGGATCGAGCTGGACTTATAGTGGATGAAATTAATTCGGGTCTCTGCGCTTCGTTAGTCAGGATGTAGCAGTTTCACGTCCTGTTTGCATAGGCAGGGACTGCTGTTGCAACCTTTGTGTATCTCCAACATCCATGACGGTCATGGCGGTGATAGAGTCGAGTCGGGAGCAGAGACCCGGGAGGGGCCGCAGCAGGGTCCTTCAGGCAACGCAGGCGCAGTTAGCGGGAATGCCCGCCTATTCTCGAACGGGCGCCTGGAGGGGTCAAACACAAATGCTGTTTTAAAGAGTAGAGGTCAATATGTTCGGTAAATCTATGACATTACCCAGTGCAGAGCAGGCTTTACCTGGCCGAGACGAGAAAATACAAATCGATCCGAAACATTATGTTGATGGAACGAGTATGGTCGAACCATTTCCACCAGGCATGGAACAGGTGATATTGGGTCTGGGCTGTTTTTGGGGTGCCGAACGAAAATTCTGGAGTGTAGAAGGGGTATATACCACCGCAGTGGGATACTCTGCAGGTCATACATTAAACCCCAGTTATGAGGAAGTCTGCACCGGCATGACCGGGCACAACGAAGTAGTCCTGGTTGTTTATGACCCCGAAGTGGTCTCGCTTCAATCGCTGTTAAAAGTTTTTTGGGAATCGCATGACCCGACCCAGGGTATGCGTCAGGGCAATGATCGAGGCACGCAGTATCGTTCTGGCATTTATTACACGAGCGAAAAACAACACGAGCAGATGCTTTCGAGCTTACAAGACTACCAGGCAAAATTATCGGCGCGAGGATTTAACGCTATTACTACCGAAATACGAGCGCTAGAGGAGTTTTTTTATGCCGAGGACTATCACCAGCAGTATCTTGAAAAAAATCCAGCTGGCTACTGTGGTTTGAGCGGTACAGGCATATTGGCTTCATAAATCCTGTAGATAAATGGGGCAAGTAATTAAAAGCTCGATGAAATAATTGCTCCGTGTGTGGTGACGCAGTAATACCGCGATTGCGGGTCGGGGAATGGGAAATTTAGTGGGCGGAAAACGGAATACGGAATTTATGTTTGCTCTGCTAAATGAATCCTCAAGCAGTACTAATTTTGACAGCACCTGACCCGCGTGGATACCCGCGGCATTCACCAAGTTGGAGAAACAGACCCCGTGCGTAATGCAGCAGCAAAAGCCCGTCCATGTACTATACTTGGTAGCCTTAGTCAGTAAGGTTTTCCCTGCTAAATACGCGGGAAAGGGTTATCTCAATTTGCCTTCTAAATCGGTAGCTATGATCAAAATAAAGAATAGTCGACCTCAGTGGTTCCGTCGATGGTAGAATTTTTATGCAAAATACCCTGTTTCATGCAGGCCACCAGCAGTTTCTTTTACATGTCAGGTGGATTTAGTCTGTCGGGTGATAGCAACTATTACCAGGTACTCGAGTAAAATTTTGTTAGCCCGTTTCTACAGCTTTAAACTAATAATCTGCGTCGCCCTCCTGTGGTTAACTCTTCTAGCCTATGGGCTAGCAATATACAGCACCCAGGTTTATCGCGAATTTGTAGTCGAAAATCAAACCGAATCGCTGCAGCTGATGTTGGAAGCCGCAAGTCGGCAGATAGTCGACAATCTTCATCAGCAGCAAAATAACTTTGCCCTGGGACTGCAAAATAAAATCTCTTTTCGACAGGCGCTGAATGACCCTGATGAAGGTCGTTTGAAATTATGGTTGACCGAAAATTTCGATAGCATGGCTATGCAGATAGATAAATTCCGCTTGAAATCGGTGATCGTACGAAATTCCGCAGGTGAAATTGTTGCTCAGGCCAGTGATGATAATTTACCGGCCTATAGCGGTTGCATAGTAATACTGAATGCTATTACCGAGGCAAGTTTCAATCGTTTGATTGCAAAGAATGTGCTGTGTTCTTATGAAGATAATCTTTACTCCGAAACTCTGTCGCCGATTAATAATTCGAATCCAGGAGCTTATTTGCAGATCATCGCCTATGCCATAGACAGCTTAAATGTAATCGAGCAGCACATAGAAATGCCGTTACAAATTACCACCGGTAATGAAAAGGTTCAATATCGCTCCGACAGCTGGCCCGAAAATGGACCTGACGATCATTTGTACCCGGTTTACCGTCTGTACGGGGATGATTCGAGCCTCGGCGCCCGTATTGCGGGATCGTCTGATCAACACCTGCTCTTCAACCGACTCGAACACACTAACGATAAATTTTTGGCTGTGGCGACTATTGCGACTATCGTGGTTTTGATGTTGGTGCTATTTTTACTAAGCCGTGCATTTATGCCCTTGAATAAACTGCGAAATTCCGTTGGTGCATTGTTAACCGGGAAATACGATTCGATTAGTGAAAAAAAATTACCCAGTGAATTGCGGGATTTAGTGTCGTCTTATAACGAGGTGGTGGAGGGGCTCGAGGCCGAGACTATATCGCGTCGCCAAATAGAAGAAAAACTTCGTTCCGAAAAAGATTTTATAGAAACCACACTGGACTCGATTGGCAGTCCTGTCATCGTTATCGATTCTAGAGGAAGCATTAAGCTGGTTAATCCGGGGGCCGAAAAGCTACTCGACGATAAGGAAGGCAACCTGGTCGGCCAGTCGATACATGAGGTTTTAATCCTCTATTCGAATCGACAAACGACACATATTATTAGCATAAAACAATTGGTATCCAGCGAAACCTCACGCAAATCGATGTTTTTTTTCGATTCGAGACGAAATATTGTCGAACTGGAGTTTTCGGCTTCTCCGATGATCGATGTCGAGGCTGAAGATATTGGCTATGTCATAGTTTTGAGAGATGTTTCAGAAGACCGTAAACTGCGGCGCAAAATCAGTTACGAAGGTAGTCATGATCGACTCACCCGGTTTCTCAATCGTGCCGCCTTCGAGAAAAGGTTTGAAAGCCTCGTCACTGAAGATTACGGCCTCAAGCCGCAGCATGTGCTGGCTTATCTCGATGTTGACGAATTCAAAATTGTAAACGAAACCAGCGGCAATGCTGCCGGTGATGTGTTGTTGCAGCAAATAGGCTCGATTATAAAATCACAGGTACGCAAATCGGATATATTGTCACGCCTTGGGGGTGACGAATTCGGCATCATAATGCCATTTTTCGATATTGATCAAGCGATGCAGGTAATGCAGAAGATCCTCATTCAAATTCAGCAATCCGGCTTTGAATGGGAGGACAAGCAATATCAGGTTACCGCGAGTATCGGCGCTATGCTGTTTGGCGAGATGAATGACGAATATCACGAGTTCTATTCCAAAGTAACCACGGCCTGTTTTTTAGCCAAGAGAAATGGCGGGAATCAGTTCCATTCTATTGGTGAAAACGACGAAAAGGTAATGGCGCAACAAGAGTCGATGGGTTGGGTTTCCGGAATCATGAAAGGCTTTAACGAAGATCGCTTTTGTCTCTATGTGCAACCGATCATTTCGATGGAGGACAATGCCAAATGCACCCACTATGAAGTATTGATTCGCTACCGGAATGCGGATGACACTATTATCCCACCCGGACAATTTTTACCGCCCGCCGAACGCTATAACTTGATTGAAAAAATTGATGTTTGGGTGGTGAATAAAATCATTCAGTGGCTAGAGGACAACAAAGAAGATGCCAGGGATATTATGTTTTCGGTAAATTTATCCGGGCGCAGCATCGGCTCCAGGACATTTCATAAATTTTTGCAGGATAAACTGCGACAAAGTGATATCGAGAAAAGCGCACTGTGTTTTGAAATTACCGAGACATCGGTTGTTGAAAATGTGGAAAGGTCGGTCGAATTTATCAACTCTATCAAACAGTTAGGAGCCAAGTTTTCACTCGACGATTTTGGTACTGGTCTCTCGTCATTTAGTTATTTGAAGCGTTTTCCGGTTGATTACCTGAAGATTGACGGTGAATTTATTCGCGACATCATTGAAAACGATACTAGCTTCGTGTTTGTGCGTTCTATGACCGAAGTGGGGCATAGTCTGGATATGAAAGTTATTGCCGAGTTCGTCGAGTCGGATACCATGTATGACAGGCTGCGCGAAGCCAATATCGACTTCATACAGGGTTACCATGTCGGTATACCCATCGCAATTGAGACGTTGAATTTAAGCCCCGATTAAAGCAACAAAAACCAGACCGAATCGCAAAAATGCGCCGGCATATTGCAAATATTATTTATTCTGGTTGTTTTTGGGCGCGGAAAAACTTAAACACCTCAGCCTCGGTGACATATTGACTTCATCGAAGACAATGTGGGGACTGCTGTGCAAAATGTGTAAGATCGTCTCGGCGATATCCTCTACAGTGATTGCGTTTTCAGGGTTTTCCGCTGGCGCAAATGTTTGTCCGTCAAAAAACGGACTTCGCACCATACCCGGGTTTATCAGGCTAACATTGATGCCGGCACTGGCGCAGTCTTCACGCAGCGCCAGGCAAAAACCGCGCAGGCCAAATTTGGCGGCAGAGTATAACGCCCCCTTTTTTCCGGCGCTTAAAGCAGACTCCGATCCGATAAATATTATTCGCCCCTGATTTCTGCGTCTGAATGCGGGGACTAGTAATCGGCTCAATACCAGGGCGCTGGTCAGGTTGACCCTGATAGCCTGATCGATTTGTGAAACTGAAAATTGTTCAATCGACCCAAACAGTCCATAGCCTGCGGCATGGATAAAACAATCAAATTGATGCTGTTTTAGCAACCCCCCTATTTGATTATCTATATTATCTAGCCGAGAGAGGTCAAGTGCGACACCGCTAAATTGATCGTCCTCCAAATCAGGCACCGATCCGCGTCGACTGATACCGATTACCCGATAGTTATTTTGCAGTAATAATTTAGTGGTGGCGAGACCGATACCGGAACTGGCACCGGTAACCAGTGCTGTTTTAACCTGCATATTGTGTGGTTTTCGTGTCTAATAATTTGAATTCACTGATCACAGTCATAAGTTGTCACCGCCTTTGTGCAATATTCGGGTTATTCACGCCAGTTGCAAGGGAAATAAATACCGGGTGATGCCTGTTGCGAAGCTTGCATTTCATAAAATTCGATCATTTCCCGCTTTAAAACCAGTGCATGGTTGATGATATCATTATTGAGGGCAGGGTTTCAGCCCAGGCAATTGTTTAAATTGTGTGGTGAGTTCAACGCATCGGCGCAATGCAACTCACCATCGTTACAAGCCACGTGTTTGCTGGGGATGAGTAATAGTGAGCACAAGCTTTTCAATCAGCAGCCTTAATTTCCAACAGGCCAATCTACTTATTTAAATCTTCAAGGGATTTTGCGAAGCCTGCCAATTGAACAATATGGGCGTTGATCAATTCGCTGATGCGCGCCTTATCGCGTCCGATTTGCTGCGAGGGGTTATCGCTGATTATTTTTATGCAATGAACCAGTTCTGCGCTGCTAAATCGGCTAGCTGTCTCATAGAAAGCGCTTGCTTCCATGTCATATATTAGCTGTGCCTGATAATCAGTACTGGGTTGGCTGAGCGTCCGGCAATGAGCGGACTCTAGCCCGGAATCAATTAAAGGTACCGGGTAAAAATACTGATTAGATTCTTTATCGGAAATTTTATAAATCGATAATGGCGTTCCTATAGTGTGGGTAGCCGAACCCGCCGTGCCGATATTGATCCAGGCAATTGAACTCTTGTTATGATTGAACCCTGCAATCCAGGCAGTAGCCGCCGCCGCTGCTGTTTTTCCGATGCCGCTGATAATACATAGCATATTATCTTTCAGGTATACGTCGTAGGAGTGATGTGACGCTGATTTTTTCAGGCGGAAGTGATCGATGATCGGTTTTGCCTCGCAGCGTAACGCGGCGACCCATACTAACATGAAACCCATTCGTCTAAGTTAGTCTGCTCCTGGGCTTGATGCAGCATAGGGGTGAATTCATCGATGATTTTTTGATTAGCATGCTTGTGCGCTCCTTTTAACAGGATCACGAGTTTTTTAAACAGCATTGAAGTAGCGGCCAGACGATTCTGCTCGTTTAGCACATTCTGTCGTAACAGGCGCTGCAGCGAACGAATCCGGAATCGATCCATGCCCCAATAACGAGTGGATAATTGGTCCTCGTGCCCACCGTATTTGGTGATCAATGGCTGGTCGATATAGCACACTGGGTATTGGTGACAAATTTTAAGCCATAAATCATAGTCTTCACAGGCGGGCAGAGTCTCGTCGAAGTAGCCCACCGACTCTAGCAGTGAACGATGTAATACCACGGCCGATGGCGATATGACACACAAAGGCAAACAGCTTGAAAATATCCAACCGCCCGATTTAGCGTGTTTTTTCATCGCATTTACCCGCACACCGCGCCGTACCCAGATTTCATCGGAATGGAACAGCAGGTATTCGGGCTGTCGATTTTTTGCCATTCGTATCGAAGCGATTTTCTCGGGGAGCCAACTGTCGTCCGAATCGAGCAATGCTATCCAGTCGAATCTAGCTTGTTTAATGCCTGCATTCCGGGCCGCGCTGACGCCGCGATTGGACTGCTGGATCAGTTTGACCTGCGGATAGCGCCGACAAATTTCGCTCGAGGTTGCATCGGTTGAACCATCGTCTACCACAATGATCTCATCGACTGCGCTGGTTTGATTGCACACCGATTCGATTGCCGGGATTAGGGTTTGTAGTCGATTATAGCTGGGTATGATGACAGAAATTTGCATCATTCTAGCGCTCCATTGTTGCCGCATTGAAACAGCATGCGGCTAACATTCAATTTTTTTGCGGTATGATGGACGAGCCGGGAAAGCTTGTGACCGTTGAACCCTCTGAATCTAAAATCCTGTTTTTGCCGCTTTGATTGACTTCGTCGATGCGAATTATGGAATGATGCGGGACATAAATATGTTTTACATTACCGAACTCGAGCTTGAGTTTTTCTTCTGCTGGATCGATCAGTAATTTTGAATGTTCACCGAAAATAATTTCGCCTATCTCGGTAAAACCGGCCATGTGAGCCTGACTGACCTGATGGGCATAGAGTTCGTAAATGCGATTATGATTATGGAACTGGATACGGAAAGTGATTTTTTTAGATTTTGTCATCAGGGTTTATTCATTCGTGTTTCATGAGTTGATCTAGTTCACCGTCCATATGCAATTCGGTTAACTCGGAAAAACCACCTATCAGTTTATCATCAATCAAAATTTGTGGCACCGTTCGAGCGCCCCGTGTCGCTTTACGAAATGCATCTAGTACGTGCTCATCGGTATCGATACGTACCTCGGAAAAATCGATATGCCACTTGCTGAGCATGTTTTTGGTTTTCACACAAATAGGGCAGCTTGCTGTGCTGTATACAGTAACTCGGGACATAAGTGCAAGACTTCTACAAAAGGGCTGTAATTTTACAACAGAAGTTCGCTTTTGTACCAGAATAGCTTATATATTCACAGCCAAAAGGTAGATGGCTTCAGTTTTACTTATTTGCGCGTTATTTAGCGCAATAACTGAACCAGTACCCAGGGTTTTACCACTACAGTCCAGAGCATACTGTCCTGGCTAATCCAGTCCCTGGCTTGTGTATCACTGACGGGAGAAATCAGCTCCTGTTGCAGCCAACACTTAACCTGTGCGCTATTGTCGTGCGAAAACGCGCATGCGACATCGATTAAATCGAGATCGGCCGCGACGAAAAGAGTCTGGCCAGCCGCAAAAAAGCGCTGTAATTCCGACCATCGAATTTTTGCCGTTTCGGAATTTAACTTCGCACGGAGCAGGTCATCTGCGACGGGCTCGAGTTTTTGTGTCATTTCAATGGGTGCTGCTAGCGGATGATTTCAACGCCATTTAGGGAACAGCTTTGAATCGTGTCTCGAATAGTTACGATGGCTTCCTTGCGTGGATAATGCTTACGCCAGGCGATTGCCACGGTGCGGCTGGGAGAAGGTGATTTGAATGGCTTGATAATGATCATGGATTCGTTTTTCTGGCTAGGTGTGATGCTGGTTCGAGGTAATACCGTGATTCCGGTTCCAGCAGCAACCATGTGCCGAATAGTTTCCAACGACCCTCCTTCGAGGGTACGGGTTAACTCGCTATTACCCGACATACAGTTAGGACAGGCTTTGATTACCTGGTCTCTGAAACAATGACCCGGACCGAGTAGCATCAGATCCTGTGATGCCAGATCTTCTGTTGGGATCGCATCGCGATCTTTCCAGGCGTGATTATTAGGCAGGGCGACGATAAAGGGTTCTTCGTAAAGCGGCGCCGTTTCGATGCCTGGCTCCTCGAAAGGGTAAGATATGACAATCGCATCGAGTGCCCCCTGTTTTAGCGACTGGAACAGGTTGGCAGTAAAATTTTCTTCGATAATGAGTTTTAAATTCGGTACACTTTTCCTCAGTACTGGAATCAAATTAGGTAACAGGTAGGGTCCGATGGTATAAATAACACCAAGCTTGAATAGCCCGGATAGCGGATCTTTGCCCTGTTGAGCGATTTCACTCAGCATTTGTGCCTGTTGTAGTACGATATAAGCCTGGTCGATCACTTGCTGGCCGATTTCAGTGATCCGAATTTCGTTTTTAGAGCTGCGTTCAAACAGGCGGATACCGAGTTCTTGTTCGAGTTTCTTGACTGCAATACTGAGCGTGGGCTGGCTGACGAAGCAGGCCTGCGCGGCCCTGCCAAAATGATTTTTTTGAGAAACCGCAACAATATAACGTAATTCAGTTAATGTCATAGCGCCGAAAATTTTATTGAAGAGTATTGATTCTGCATAAATATTTAGAAAATTGCAATTAATAACTAATTAAATATTGATAAATACTATAGAAATAAATAATGTTTTCTGTCCCAATACTGTTATCTGAATACTGGAATTTTATGAGATATTAATGAAATCGATTCTGAATAAATTATTTTTAAGCAGTGAGTCGCAATCGCCGCTTCCTGATCAGGAACATGTGCTACGCATATCGACGGCAACCCTGTTAATCGAAGTGTGTCGGGCAGATTTCCAGGAGGAGGAATCAGAGCTTGATCGAATGAGACATTTGATTGCGGAACAATTTTCCCTGAATGATGCCGAGCTCGACGAACTAATGCTGCAGGCGCGGGAATCTGCAGACAAGCTCGTGTCGTTACAGCATATTACGCGCCTGTTGAACGAGCAGTTTGATGTGTCGATGAAAATACGTGTGGTCGAAATGATGTGGCAGGTTGTCTATGCGGATGGTGTCAAGCATCACTACGAAGAACATTTAATCAGACAGGTTTCAGAGCTGCTTTATGTGCCTCATTCGAAGTTCATTCAGGCTCGACATAAGGCCGAGCCTGAGGACGACGATTGATGTTGCCAGGCTTATTGATTGGCAAGACTCATGATTGGCGGAATTATCAGCATCTTCGCAACCACGATCATCAGCATGGCGAATAATGGTGAAAGATCCAGCCCTCCGACAGGCGGGATGAGTTTTTGTATCGGGCGCAAGGCGGGAGCCGCCAGGCTGTTTACGAGACCGATGACCGGGTTGTAATTGCCCGGATTAATCCAGCTCAGGACTACCTGGATTAATATGGCGAACAGAAATATGCTGAGGAACAGCGAAATCAAATCAGCCATAGAATAAATCAATAAACCCAGATAACTGACACTACCAATAAACGCAATCGTATTATTGATCTCCACTGCTTCGATATTCAGCAGGCGCAATAGTACGAATTTGACGTAGATAATGATCAGACATAACACAATCGCCGCCACATCCTGTCCGGATATACTGGGAATACCCCGGCGCAGGTACTTTAGCGGTGGCGAGGTTAGCTTGACGATGAACTGGGAGACTGGATTGTGGAAATCAGCGCGCGCCATTTGCAGCATAAACCTGAGCAATACAAGCAACACGTACAAATCAATTAATGTGGTTAAGATCAGTGTTAACGGCGATGTAAAATAGCTTGAACCCATATTTAGCCCCGATGATATTGCCAGTGAATGTTCAGATGTTGCTCAGTTTTCAAGTTGTTGCGCCAGCTCGATAGAGCGATCTCTTGCCGCCTGGGTGGCCTTTTGTAGTAGCGCCGCGAAACCATTCTGTTGAAACGAAAGTATCGCCTGTTCGGTAGTGCCTCCTTTAGAAGTCACGCGGGCGCGCAATTGCACCACATCCTCGTTTTGTGCCATCGAGGCAGCCCCGAGAGCGGTTTGCTTCGCCAGCAATTGCGCAGTTTCCTTTGTTAGGCCGAGGTCTTCGCCAGCCTGCTGTAAAAGCTCGATAAAATAAAAAAAATAGGCTGGACCACTACCTGAAATAGCGGTTACCGCGTCTAGCGCCGACTCCTGTTCTACCCAGACCGTGACGCCGACGGCGTCGAGTATCGCCTGCGCAGCGCTTTTTTGAGCTGCGTTGACCAGGCTATTGGCGTACAAACCGGTTGCACCTAGTTGTATCAGGGCGGGGGTATTAGGCATGCAACGAACTATGGCCTGTTCGCCTCCGAGCCAACGATTGATAGCTGTCTCTCGAATACCTGCGGCAATACTAATAAACAGGCAACTGGGTTGGATATCGGCAGATGCCAGCTGTTCGCAAGCTAACTGCATCACCTGGGGTTTGACCGCGAGTATGATGATATCGGCGCATTCCACCGCTTTCAGACTATCGACTGTGGCGTTAATCCCAAAATCTGCGGATAGAGTGGCAAGTTTATCTTCATCGATATCACAGGCGGTAATATTTGCCGCCAGGTACCCATTGGCGAGCATTCCGCCGATCAGGCTGGTTGCCATATTGCCGCTACCGATAAAGCAAAGCTGCTGATGCATCAAAGTCGTTCCCCGAATATTGCAGTACCTATTCTAACCAGAGTTGAGCCTTCTGCAATTGCCGCCTGCATGTCATGGCTCATACCTATAGAAAGCGTATCACAATCTATACCATGCTGTTGCAAGTCCTGTAGTGCCTGTTTCAACTTTGCAAAGGGTTCGCGTTGTGATTCAAAATCGCTTCGTTGCGCAGGAATCGCCATTAGGCCGCGCAGCCTGATTTGCGGTAAATCGCGAATAGCAGTGGCGAGAGTAATGATGTCGCCGGGTGCAACACCAGACTTGGTTGTTTCGAGGTCGATATTAACCTGGATGCAAATATTGAGCGGTGGCATCGATTCAGGACGTTGATCACTTAGGCGCCTGGCGATCTTGAGACGGTCGATACAATGTACCCAGTCGAATGACTCGGCAAGTGCTCGAGTTTTGTTCGACTGTACAGGGCCAATAAAATGCCAGACGATATCGAGATCGGCCAGTTCTCGCATTTTTACCTGCGCTTCCTGGAGGAAATTTTCGCCAAAATTACGCTGTCCGCAAGCAAAGGCACTTCGAAGATCGCTAGACGGTTTTTTTTTGCTCACTGCCAAAAGTGAAATATCACTAGTCTCACGATTGAATTTGGTTGCAGCCTGCTCAATTTGCTGATGAACGAGGGCAAGATTTTTTTCGATGTTCTGCATAGGTTTTGCTATAGTTAAGCTATCGGATAAAGGCTACTGGTCAATTAGCTTGCGACACTATTTGATCGAAATGATGCATAAATAATTTGATTATAAGTCGTTTCGCAGCGTGCCGTAATAATAATAAATTTTCCCCTATGCAGACAATTAACTGCTATACAGAGTTTAATTAATAACAAGATACAGGATCATTCATGGATATAGCTCAATTGTTGGCCTTTGGTGTTAAACAGGGTGCCTCCGATTTACACCTTTCTGCCGGTTTGCCACCAATGATTCGGGTGGACGGCGATATTCGTCGAATCAACGTGCCGGAAATGGATCATAAGCTGGTGCACGATATGGTTTATGACATCATGAGCGACAAGCAACGCAAGGATTTTGAAGAGTTTTGGGAGACTGACTTTTCTTTCGAAATTCCCGGCCTTGCCAGGTTTCGAGTCAATGCATTTAATCACAACCGCGGTGCAGGTGCGGTGTTCCGGACCATTCCATCTAAGATATTGAGTCTCGAGGATTTGGGTGCGCCAAAAATTTTCCAGGAAATTTCTGAATACCCGCGTGGCATTGTTTTGGTCACCGGTCCTACCGGTTCGGGTAAATCGACTACGCTGGCAGCCATGGTCGATTATAAAAATGATACTGAGTATGGTCATATTCTAACGGTCGAAGATCCAATCGAATGTGTTCACGAGAGTAAAAAATGCCTGGTTAACCAGCGCGAGGTACATCGCGATACACTGGGCTTTAACGAGGCATTACGCTCAGCCCTGCGTGAGGACCCCGATACGATACTGGTCGGCGAAATGCGCGATCTGGAAACTATTCGACTTGCATTGTCTGCCGCAGAAACCGGTCACCTGGTGTTTGGAACCTTACATACCAGTTCGGCGGCAAAGACTATTGATCGCATTGTCGATGTATTCCCGGCAGCGGAAAAATCGATGGTTAGATCAATGTTATCCGAGTCACTTAAAGCGGTAATTTCGCAAACCCTGATGAAAAAAATTGGCGGTGGTCGTGTCGCAGCGCACGAAATTATGATCGGTACGCCAGCCATTCGGAATTTGATTCGCGAAGATAAAGTTGCACAAATGTATTCGGCGATTCAAACCGGCCAAAACGTTGGTATGATAACACTCGATCAAAATCTCAAAGGTTTGCTGGCGCAGGGAGTTATCGCCAAAGACGAGGCGAAGAAGAAAGCCGCGCATCCGGATCAATTGTAAATACTATGAAAAATATTAAGAGTGGTGCGCTTATGGGAATAGTCAATGGATCGTAATAAGGCGATAAGTTTCATGCACGATTTACTGCGCATGATGGTCAGTAAAGACGGGTCGGATTTGTTCATCACCTCGGGTTCCCCGCCAGCGATGAAAGTTGACGGCAAGGTACTGACGGTGTCAAAACAGAGGCTGTCACCCAGCCATACACAAATGCTTACGCGTTCGATTATGAATGATAAGCAGGTTTCGGAGTTCGAGGAAAAGCAGGAATGTAATTTTTCTATTGCATTGACCGGAGTTGCCCGTTTTCGTGTTAATGCCTTTGTGCAACGCGGTAGTACCGGGATGGTGTTGCGTATTATCAATTCCGAAATCCCGAGTTTTGCAGAGTTAAACCTGCCCGATACACTACAGGATATAGCGATGACCAAGCGCGGCCTGGTGATTTTTGTCGGCGGTACCGGTTCGGGTAAGTCGACTTCGCTGGCATCGATGGTTGATTATCGAAACCAGAATAGTTATGGGCATATCATTACGATTGAAGATCCGGTCGAATTTGTACACGATCACGGCAACTGTCTGGTGACCCAGCGCGAAGTCGGAGTGGATACCGAGTCCTATGAAATCGCACTGAAAAACACCCTGCGTCAGGCACCGGATGTAATCTTGATTGGTGAGATTCGTGATCGTGAGACCATGGAACACGCGATCACTTTTGCCGAGACGGGTCATCTGTGCCTGTCAACGCTACACGCCAATAGCACCAATCAGGCGCTCGACCGAATCATCAACTTTTTCCCCGACGAACGACGCTCGCAATTATTGATGGATTTATCGCTGAATTTGAAAGGCTTGATATCGCAGCGCCTGATTCCAAAATTAGGTGAGACGGGTCGAATCCCGGCAATAGAAGTAATGCTCAATACGCCGTTGATGGCCGACTTGATTTTCAAGGGCGAAGTACACGAAATGAAGACCCTGATTGCGAAGTCTAACGAGGCAGGCATGCAAACCTTTGACCAGGCCCTGTTCGATCTGTATGAAGCAAAGAAAATCACTTTCGAGGATGCGCTTCGCAACGCAGATTCGGTGAATGATATTCGCTTACGAATCAAGCTCGAAAGTGAGACTGCCCGAAAGTCCGGGATAGTAGAAGATCATCGTGATTTCGAAATGGAGGAATCTGGCGAAGATAGTAGTGGTGGCTTGATATGAGTGACGGTAATTCTACCAAGCTCATCGAGCCTTACCTGAAAATAATGGTTGAAAAACAGGCGTCCGACCTGTTTTTCGTAACTGCTGCGCCGCCTAATATGAAGGTGCAGGGTAAGACCACGGCGATTGCCAAAAATGCCTTTCATACAGGGCAGGTACAAAAGCTTGCCTTTAGTTTATTGAACGACGAGCAAATCCGCGATTTTGAAATCAACCGTGAATTGAATCTGGGGTTT
>CBDUSZ010000057.1:0-15616 GCA_965370015.1 uncultured bacterium
CAAAAAATAAATACCAGTTGCTGGTAGCGGGTTTCCCGGAGTTCCTGTGCAGCTTTATGAACCTTTGGGTTAAACATTCCTGAAAGCGTATTTTTAAAGGATTTTTCCTCCTCAGGATACCAAAAATCTATAACACCGTGGCTGATGGGACTTGCAGTAAAAAACAATAACAAAAGGCCAGCGAGTAAATATACCCGCTTACCGGACAGGGTTAACAACCAGAGTTTGACTAGCCCGGGTTTACGTATCACTAATGGTAATGGAGTAGCGGCAGTAATCAGTTGACTGGAATATTGTTTAAATTTTTTCATTGTCCATGAATATAGATAACTCCTGGGCTTATTTCAAATAGCACGACACCCAGTTTCTATGCCGCCCTATTATGATGCGATGCATTTTAGACTCAACCTGACACTTGCCGATTCTTTAACTTCAGAACTTTATGGGTCAAAACTTGACTTAAGATATAATATATCTGCTTGCTATTATTCGCTTTCAGCCATCAGTTTACAGGGTTGCGCCCGCTTCTAACCGGGTTGGATTTGAACCTGTGTAAACCTGATGACTGGTACGAATTCTGGCAAACTAGAAGTTGATGTAATATGTGGCAGATTAATACCCCTGCTAGCCTATTTAAGGAGATGTAATGAGTCGTACGATGAGATACCTGGTTTTTTGTTTTATTTTTATCCTCGGCGGATGTAGCCAACTGTCGACCCAATGGAACAGTGAAGCGCCTTATGCACCGGCCAGAACGCCGGAAATCGGTGATATTCTCCATACCCGGACGGGTCACTACATAGACCAGCAGCAGCTGCTCTCCGATTTAACTCGCTATCCACTAGTTTATGTGGGAGAGCTGCACGACAATCCAGCCTCCCACCGCTTGCAAGTTGAGATACTGAAAGCGATGCAGGCAATGCATCCTGGGAAGGTAGCCCTCGGGATGGAGATGTTTAATAGCGAACAGCAGGAGGCATTGAATCGCTGGGTGGCAGGTGAGTTGAGTGAGAAAGAGTTCATACGCGAGAGTCGCTGGTTCGACAACTGGAGGAGCGACTTTGAGCTTTATCGTGAGTTGCTGGAGTATAGCCGTGAACAACAGATCCCGGTGATTGGGCTCAATGTTCCCAGGGCGCTGGGTCGCAAGGTCAGTATGACGCCACTGGATCAACTTGATGAAGAGACCAGGGAGCAACTTCCAGAGATGGATATGAGCGACCCCTATCAGCGCACGATGATCGAAAAGATTTTCGGCGCTCACAGTGCAGGGGGGGCGATGGTGGAGAGTTTCTTCCGCCGCCAGACCCTCTGGGATGAAGCGATGGCCACAGCAGTGGCCGACTATATGCGGGAAAATCCCGATAGCCATATGGTGATTGCTGCCGGCGGCTGGCATGTGAATTATGGTTTTGGCATCCCACGCCGGGTTCATCGCCGCTTGCCGGTTCCCTATGCCCTGGTAGGAGGGCATAACCTCGAAATTCCTGAAGAGAAGCGTGATCAGCTCATGGATGTACAAATGCCGGACTTTCCGATGCTGGCGGTGGATTACCTGGTCTTTCAGGAGTACGAGGTATTTAGACCGAGCGGCGTCAAGCTAGGCGTGATGCTGGACGATAGTGATGATCAGGCGGGAATTTTGGTGACTGATCGTGTACCGGGCTCGGCGGCTGACACCGCCGGGATCAATAAAGGAGATCGTCTGCTGAGTTTCGACGGTGAACTACTGGAAGATAATTTTGATCTGATCTATGCAGTCAAGGCCATGCGCCCAGGAGACTCGGCAACTATTGAATTGAAACGTGGAGATGAATCCCTGGTGGTTGAAGCATACTTTGTGGATTCTGACAGTTAGCTTCCGTAGCCAGGTTGAGTAGGCTGGCAAATATTTAATTACCTGAGAATGTACGATGAAAATAGCAATACTGGATGATTATCAAAATGCGGTAAAAAAGTTGAGCTGTTATGCACTATTAGAGGGACTGGACACTACTGTATATACCGACACACCAGAGTCTTTTGACGAGTTGGTAAAGCGATTAGCTGATAAGGATGCGGTGGTACTGATTCGGGAAAGAACGGAGATTAGTTCGGAGCTTCTCGGCCGGCTGCCTAACTTAAAGCTGATTAGTCAAACTGGAAAAATCAGCAACCATATTAATCTGCCTGCTTGCAATGAGCATGGTGTCGCTGTTGCTGAAGGTGTCGGATCTCCGATAGCGCCATCAGAACTATGCTGGTCCCTTATTCTTGCTTCCAGTCGCCATATAGTGGCCTACGTCGACAATTTCCGCCAGGGTTCCTGGCAAAATTCGGGTTCACTGGGATTGGGTCGAACACTCAATAAATTGACCATTGGTATCTGGGGTTACGGAAAAATTGGACAACGAATAGCACAGTATGGCAAAGCTTTCGGCATGAAGGTTCTGGTCTGGGGGAGCGAATCGTCTAGAGCAATAGCTCTCTCCGACGGTTTTGATGCTGCGCCCTCGAAGCAGGATTTTTTCGCCCGTTCAGATGTGTTATCGCTTCATTTACGCCTGAGTTCGAAGACTGAATCCTGCGTCACTTACGACGACCTTCAGCTGATGAAAATGGATGCACTTATCGTCAATACCAGTCGAGCCCAGTTGATTGAAACCGGTGCGCTGGCGCGTTCTCTGAAAGCGGGCCGACCAGGATTTGCTGCACTCGATGTTTATGATTCAGAACCAGTGGCAGTAGAGCAGGAACCATTGCTTACCATGCCTAACGTGTTATGCGCCCCCCATATAGGCTATGTTGAGCAAAACAACTATGAGTTATATTTTAATATCGCCTTTGAAAACGTGGTGAATTACTTTAATGGCGCACCTCAAAATATTGCCAACCCGGAAGTTTTATAGGCACCAGGAATTAAAGTCTGCCAGCCACATCCTGTTTATTTTATCGATTAAGATAGGGCGATTTTTGTGGAAGGATGGATATCTCGGTAGGGCAGGCGGTGCCTGCCATCGAAAGAACGAATTGTACAGCTTGCGCGATATCCTCAGGCTGGATCATCAACTCGGAATCCAGGTCGTCTGATTGTACCAGTGCTGTATTGACATACCCCGGCCGGATGGTGCAAACCTTTGTGCCAAATTCGCGAACGTCTTCGAATAATACTTCGGCATAACCTCTCAAACCCTGGTTTGAGGCTGGATAGGCATTTGCTCCAGAATAGGGTGCGTTAACCGATCCTACTTTAATAACCGCGCCACCCGGATGTTTGTTAATTTCCGGCAGGCAATATCGTGCGAAGTAATAGTGTGCTTTGAGATTAGTGTCAATCATGATGTCGCACTCCTCGGGGTCTGCTTCATGTAGCTTTCCGTGCATAGACCTGCCCGCACAGTTGATCAGATAATTCAGCCCTCCCAGTTTATCGGTTGCTTCAGTTACCGAGTCTTTTATTGTTGCAGTTTGCGAAATATCACAGACGACTGCATAAGCATTCTGTCCAGCGTCGATACATGCTTTTGCAGTATCCGTGAGTTTCTCCGGGTTTCGACCAACCAGTGCCGATGTTATGCCTTCTCTGGCAAGCGCTATTGCAACTGCGTTGCCGATTCCACCGGAAGCACCGACGATAATTGCTCTGCGCTCTGTCATAGAATTTATTCCTGTCCTGACGTATCAGGTTGGCTGGCTTTAATGCCTGGGACCGTAACTGGCCCAATGCTCAAAGATAAAGGCTTCGTTATATCCCCCGCTGCAACAGTGTTCGGCATGCGGCTCGATCTCAGCATCGTCATTCGGTCTTTTGCTGTACCCGGAGAAACCAGAGGGCTGCATAATTGGAAAGCTCATTTTCTTGCTGACCCAGGATAAGAGTTTCTGCTTAAATTTGGTGTTGGCTATCTTTTGCATGCTAACTTCTCCTCAGTGGCTGGCATTGGTGGTTTGATTTACCTGTGATCCCGGATTACATCCGGTCTAACATTGTTGCTTTGGTTGTGCGTATAATTGATCCAATTCTTAAATGTGTAAATGCAGATTATTGGATACCCACATTAGATTTTGTAGGGAAAATCAATGAAATTACCGCCAATGAACGCGCTGAGAGCGTTTGAAGCTGTTTCAAGACATCTCAGTGTGAGTAAGGCCGCGGAGGAACTCTGCGTCAGTCAGGGTGCGGTCAGTCAGCAGATTAGAAATTTAGAAGATCATCTCGGTCGCGAAATGTTTATTCGTTCCCCGCATTCCTTTAGCCTCTCGGAAGAAGGCGAGGCTTTCGCGGTTGTTGTGCAAAAGGCGTTAGCAGAAATTGCTTCTGCAGCAGGTGATGTTGCGCGGACAAAATCACATCGCACGCTGACCATATCGATGTCACCGAATTTCGCGGTAAAGTGGTTAATGCCCAAACTTGGGGGGTTCTATAAAGAATTTTCAGACATTTCGGTAGCTTTGGATCAAAGCGTCAGGCTTGTGACCTTTAAAAATGACGGGGTTGACGCGGGAATTCGATCTGGCGATGGTAACTTCCATGACCTTGATAGTGTTCTACTGTTCCATCCGCAAATTTACGCGGTCGCAAGCCCGACTTACATCGCTGAAAATGGGAAGTTAGAATCACTTGCGAAACCGGGTAAACACTGCCTTGTCGACCACCAATATGGCTCGAAGGAGGTCAGGGCTCAGCATATCCATTGGGAGGATATCGTATCGGAAGTTCTAACCGATACTGATATCCAGCATGTCGCCTATCCGGACGAGTACCAGGCCTTGAATGCAGCAATCCAGGGGCAGGGAATAGCATTGATAACCGGCCACATGATAGAAGAGGAGATTGAAGCCGGGGTAATTGAATACGCTAATAAACAGCCTACACCCGCCCGATTTAGCTATTATTTTGTATCGCCAACCGACGCCCGGCCGAATAGCGCATTGATCGCTTTTCGGGATTGGCTCGTTGCTGAAACTGAAAAATATAGAAATGCATAAAAAACCTGCCTTCGAGTGAAAGAGGGGAATGCTTGTTTTAAATCAAGGTTTCTATAGCCGATACCGCTAATACTCATCGGTCAGGCGGAATGGAATAAGTCCCGGTGGCGTGTGCAACGATATCCTCTTTGCTGAATATCGATACTTCCAGTACTGCCAGGCGTTTGCCGAGCTTGATTATCTTACCTTCGGCGATTAAATCCGATTCGGTGGGTTTGCGCAGAAAATTGATATTAAAGCTGGTGGTGACCGCGAGTTCTACCTTCCCGATCATACTCAGTACGACTGCGTACATACAGGCATCTGCTAACATCATCATATGTGGCCCTGATATCGATCCACCAGGTCGAATTGAACGCTTCTGGTAGGGTAGGCCCAGCGTTACTTTTCCATGCTCGATACTATGCAACTTGATGCCAGCATCCACCGCCCAGGGTAATTCGGCATTAATCAATGCGGTGAATTCTTCGCTGCTGATTTTACTCATAGTGTCGTCGTCGCGGTTAACAGGCGGACTTACCTGGGTACCCGGCCCATCAGGTAAAACTCATCGTTAGTGCGCATGCTCGACATATTGACTATTCGATTCGATAATCCAAAAAATGCGCTGATGCTACCGATATCCCAGATATCGTCGTCGTCGAAACCATGCTGGTGCAGTATTGTGTAATCCTGTTCATTAACTTTCTCGGCATGGCGTGAGACTTTGAGGGCATAATCAAGCATTACTTTCTGGCGCTCGCTGATGTCGGCCTTGCGGTAATTAGTCGCCAGCTGGTCGGCGATCAATGGGTTTTTGGCACGGATGCGTAAAATGGCACCGTGGGCGATCACACAATATTGGCACTGGTTGCGGATCGAGGTGGCGACTACGATCATTTCGCGCTCGGCGAGGCCAAGGCCGGGCGTTTCCTTGTCCATTAAGGCGTCGTGATAAGCAAAAAAGGCACGAAATTCGGCCGGACGGTGCGCCAGCGCCAGGAAGATGTTCGGAATAAACCCAGCCTTGTCGCTGACTTCCTCGATACGTTGCTGAATATCTTCGGGTAAGTCTTTCAGTTCGGGGACTGGGAATCGACTAATTGCTGCCTCACTCACGGATATCTCCTGTATTTATTTGTTGCTGATTATCGTGCGCTTACTGTAATATACTTGTTTGTAGCAAGCAATTAATATTGAAGGCATCGTGCAACCACAGAATATTATATCGGCGATTAAACCGCTGCCGCGGAAAACCCACGCAGAGCGGCTCGAGCGCTCTGATTCGCGTATGTTCGAGGCCGCTGTTCGCCTCATTGTAGAACAGGGAACCGCGAAAACTACCTTAAAGGCAGTTGGGGAAAGCGCTGGCTATAGCCGTGGGTTGGCAGGCTCGCGTTTTAGTTCAAAGACTGGCCTTTTCTGTTTTGTGATTAAACGCGTGGCGGAATACTGGCTCGCGGAAATGAAAAAAGCGACGCATAATAAATCAGGCTATGCGGCGATTTATGCGACCATCGACGCTCATTACCAGTTCAACCAGAAGACACCGCTTCCGGTGCGGG
Organism: uncultured bacterium; assembly: GCA_965370015.1. GTDB lineage: Bacteria > Pseudomonadota > Gammaproteobacteria. The sequence continues at coordinate 6,513 of CBDUSZ010000057.1, forward strand.
CGTTTTATATTCTGTGGTTTGAATCGATGGGGCTGGATAGCGAAATACGCGATGTCGTAGCTGGTATTCATCGGCGTCGATTGAGTGATGTAACCGCATGGATTGAAGCGGGTGTTTCGAGCGGGGAGTTATCGCCACATACCGATTCGGGTGCCGTGGCGCAATATTTTTTAACCTCGGTAGTTGGTATCGTTTACCAGTGGCTAGTCGACCCCGGACAGGAGCGTGAGATAGAGAGCCTGCATGAAAACCTGAAAAAAACCATGCGACTTTTATTACCTGACAGGCGTGCCGAATCCGCGCTGAATTCGCAATTCGGTAATAGCCAATAAATCGGAAAAAATTTATGTCTGCAGATAAAGCGGGTTTTAACAGCGGTGCAAACAGTCTGTCTGAAGCATTTGACAGCCTGATAATTTCACGGCGTTCGATCAGGGCTTTTTTACCCGATCCAGTCGCGACCGATACCCTGGAGAAGATATTTTCGGTTGCTAACTACGCGCCTTCTAACTGTAATACTCAGCCGTGGGCAGCGCATGTGGTATCCGGTGCAAAACGCGATGTAATGCGTGATGCGTTGATGGAAACTGTCGGGGAGGGTGAGCATGCGCTCGATTTTCCTTACGAGGGTAAATACAGTGGCGTTTACCGTGAACGTCAGTTAGAGGTTGGTTTAATGCTGTATAAGGCGCTCGGTGTCACACGCGAAGATAAAAATGGCAAGCGACAGGCCTTTTTGCGTAACCTGGAATTCTTCGATGCGCCGCATGTGGTGTTTATATTTATGCCCGACTGGGCAGATATCCGAGAGGCTGTGGATGTGGGGATGTATACGCAAAACCTGATGCTGACGATGCAGGCGCACGGTGTTGCCAGTTGTCCACAGACGATATTAGGCTATAACGCCGATGTAGTGCGCGAGCAACTCGGAATCGATAGCAGTGAAAAATTACTATTTGGTATTTCGTTCGGTTATGCAGACATGTCGCGGCCGGAAAACCAGATTCTGCCGACGCGTGCGGCCTTGTCTGAATTGGCCTGTTTTCACCAATAATTTAATTCTCAGGAATTTACCATGTCTGAATATCAAGCCCCTCTCAAGGATATGCATTTTGTCATTAATGAATTGGCAAATCTCGACACGCTTAGCGGACTACCCGGATATGAGGACGCGACAGCGGATATGGTGGAAGCGATTCTCGAACAGGCGGGCATATTCGCCAACGAAATATTTTCACCGATTAATTATTCGGGAAATGAATTTGGTACCCGATTAGAAAATGGCAAAGTAGTTAGTCCTCCGGGTTTTGCTGAGGCTTATTCGCAGTTTGTGGAAAACGGTTGGCAGGGTATCGCTCAACCGGTTGAATTTGGCGGCCAGGGGTTGCCCTATCTGGTGTCTTCGGCGACTGCGGAAATGTGGTATTCGTCGAATATGGCTCTGGCGCTTTGTCCATTGTTAACTTCCGGCGCTATCGAAGCAATCTATCAACATGGTAACGATGCGCTTAAAGCATGCTTTCTGGAAAAAATAGTTTCAGGGGAGTGGTCCGGGACGATGAATCTGACCGAACCGCAGGCGGGTACTGACCTGGCAGCGGTAAGAACCCGGGCGGTGCCAGAAGGCGATCATTATCTAATTAGCGGGCAAAAAATATTTATCACCTGGGGTGAGCACGAGATGAGCGCTAATATCGTTCATCTGGTTTTGGCGCGCCTGCCCGATGCACCCGAAGGCGTGAAAGGTATATCGCTGTTCCTGGTACCCAAATATATGGTCAAGGATGACGGTTCACCAGGTGAACATAACGATCTCAAGGTTGTATCGGTCGAGGACAAATTAGGTATACACGCATCGCCTACCTGTGTCATGAGTTATGGTGACAAGGGCGGCGCGACAGGATATCTGGTGGGCGAGCCGAACAACGGCCTGGCCTGCATGTTCACCATGATGAACAATGCTCGGCTTGACGTGGGTATGCAGGGCGTGGGAATTTCGGAACGAGCCTATCAGCGCGCACTGGCCTATGCAAAACAACGCGTGCAGGGTAACGTGCCGGGGATCAAGGGTCGAGTCACCATCATTCATCATCCCGACGTGCGCCGCATGTTAATGCAAATGCGGTCGTTGACTGAAGCTGGCCGCGCACTGGCCTATGTTTCTGCTGCCGAATACGACAGGGCGCGTAAGGAGACAGACGAACAGGAAAAAGCAAAACATCAACGCCGCGTCGACTTGCTGACACCCGTGGCAAAAGCCTGGCCCACCGAGATGTCTCAGGAAGTTACCTCCCTCGGCATCCAGGTTCATGGTGGTATGGGGTTTATCGAGGAAACCGGTGCCGCACAACACATGCGCGATGCGCGTATTTTAACCATATATGAGGGCACTACCGGTATCCAGGGACTGGATCTGATGGGGCGCAAGATTATTCGTGACAAGGGTATGGCGCTGGCTGAATTAATTGCAGAACTGAATTCGTTTAGCTCCGAACTTGAATCTCAGGGTGCCGAACTGGCTGCTATTGCCGGGCCTTTTGCCATTGCATTGAAGACGCTGGAAGAAGTATCGCACTGGTTTTTGCAGGAAGCCTCGAACGATCCTGATTTGGCCGGGGCAGTATCGGTGAATTTTTTAATGCTGATGGGAAATGTTGTTTGTGGCTGGTTGATGGCGAAATCGGCGGTCGCTGCGAAACGGCATCTGCACGCGGGTGCTGATGACGAGTTTTATCGCAATAAAATAAAAACAGCGATTTTCTTTGCCGAACACATATTGCCGCGCAGTGAAGGTTTGAAATATTCGGTGCTGGCCGGATCGGGCAGTGTGATGAGCATCGACATAGACGTGTTTTAGTTGATGGCCGATAATTCGAGACAACTATGCTGGAGCACCCATTAATGGCGCCTCTAAAATCGACCGCATTTGACGACCTGGAAATTGGCACCAGGGGCAGGTTTTCGAAAACCCTGAGCGAGCGCGATATCGTACTGTATGGCGAGACCTCGGGAGACATTAACCCGATGCACTTCGACGAGGACTATGCCAGCCAGACGATGTTCAAGGGGCGGATCGCGCATGGCATGTGGTCGGCGGGGTTGATATCTACCTGCATCGGCACCGTCATGCCCGGGCCTGGCAGTGTATATATGGGGCAGGAGCTGACGTTTAAATTGCCGGTACGCATAGGCGACAGGCTGACCGCTACGGTGACGGTGAAGGAAAAAAATAAAGCCCGAAAATTCGTTATGCTCGACTGCCAGGTATGCAATCAGGATGGAATGGTAGTGGTTTGTGGAGACGCGAAAGTGAGGCCCCCCGGAGTAAGTTCGGAAATTGAGGCGCCGCGATTACCTCGTATAGCGATAGACGGATTAGACGGCAGGTGACGATGAGCGGAAAAGCAAATTCGGCCCGAATTCGACAGGTAAGCCGGGACGAGTTCCGCTTTTTCATACCGATGCCGACGCGTTGGGGTGATTCAGACCTGAATGGTCATATCAATAATGCGATGTTTGTGCGCTACCTGGAATCAGGCAGGCTCGACTATTACACGGCGGTATTCGATCAGCATTTTGATCAGTCATCACCCCCAGAGTTTATTATGGCCAGTCTGCAAATTGATTACCTGAAACAGGTTAACCACCCGGCTGAGCTGACCATAGGAACACGTGTGAGTAGTCTTGGAAACCGCAGTTTTGAATCAGATGGCGCGATTTTCCTCGCCAACCAAGAAACACCGGTGGTGATATCGCGATCAGTCTGCGTCTGGTTTAACTATGACAGGAATTGCAGCGAGCGTATTCCGCAGGCTGCACGCAACGCAGTAATAAATTATGAGAAGGTGAAACCATTATGAGTTTTGAGCATATCTTGCTGGAAAAAAAGGCGTCGGTCGGAATAATCACTTTCAACCGTCCCAAAGCCATGAACGCACTCTGTCGCCCATTGTTCGCCGAATTGAGCCAGGCGCTGGATGATCTCGAATCAGACGAGTCGATAGGGGCGATTATTATTACCGGTAATAACAGGGCATTCGCCGCGGGTGCCGATATTGGCGAAATGAGCGAGGCTAGTTACCAGCAGATGCTTGCCAATGAAAGCCTTAGCAGGCAATGGGATCGCATTGCGTTGTGCCACAAGCCGGTGATCGCGGCGGTCGCCGGTTATGCGCTTGGGGGTGGTTGCGAACTCGCGATGTCCTGCGATTTCATCATCGCTGCCGACAATGCCAAATTCGGCCAGCCTGAAATCACCATCGGTACCATCCCGGGTATTGGCGGTACGCAACGATTGACGCGACTGGTCGGTAAGGCGAAAGCGATGGACATGTGTCTGACTGGACGCATGATGGATGCGCAGGAAGCGGAACGCGCCGGGCTGGTAGCTCGGGTTGTACCCCTGGATAGCTACTTCGAGGTTGCGTTTGACGTGGCAAAACAGATTGCAGATTTTTCGCGTCCCGTGGTAAAATTGGCGAAGGAAGCAGTCAATGCCGCACTCGAGACTACGCTATCGCAGGGCATGCAAACCGAGCGTCGACTATTCCAGTCGACATTTGCATTTGACGACCAGAAGGAAGGCATGAAGGCTTTCATTGAAAAACGAAATCCTGAATTTAAACATTGCTAAACGAGTGCTCTTCCGGGGTTATTAATGGGTCGTTGAATCTGAAGCAGTCACCACCATATTGAATTATTATTAACACTTTCGAGGAAGAGTTATTCTAGTTTCCAATTTGTGTGATAAACTGTGCGCCGTTATAAATCCCGCTCACCAAAATTTCTTTGTAAATCAATAATTTGCATTTGTTTTGGCGTCTTTTTTTCCGGGACGATGTTGCTTTATTAGGGATTAGTGGATCGCAAGTCCTCGATTGAGCCGGTAATGACAGATTTTTTATAAACTTTTTACTTGAGAACAACCATGGCTGACCTGAACAACTATCGCAATATCGGCATTTTTGCCCATGTTGATGCCGGCAAAACCACCATTACAGAGCGTATATTGAAACTCACCGGAAAGATTCATAAGATCGGTGAAGTGCATGATGGTGCGGCGACAACCGATTTTATGGATCAGGAACAGGAGCGTGGCATCACCATCCAGTCGGCAGCGACCAGCTGTGAATGGGATGACCACAGACTCAACATCATCGACACACCGGGGCATGTCGACTTCACTATCGAGGTTTATCGTTCTTTGAAGGTACTTGACGGCGGTGTCGGTGTATTTTGCGGTTCCGGCGGTGTCGAGCCCCAGTCGGAAACTAACTGGCGATATGCTAACGATTCCGAGGTAGCTCGCATCATTTTTGTCAATAAGCTCGATCGCGTGGGCGCTGACTTTTATCGTGTGGTGAAACAGGTAGAAGAAGTATTGGGTGCCAATTCGCTGGTGATGACTTTACCGATAGGAGTCGAAGATGACTTTAAGGGCGTCGTAGACCTGCTCACCCGCAAAGCCTGGGTATGGGACGCTTCAGGTGATCCGACCAAGTACGAAGTGATCGATCCGCCGGCTGAAATGTCGGACCTGATCGAAGAATACCGTGAAAAACTGATCGAAACCGCGCTCGAGCAGGATGACGATATGCTCGAAATATATCTAGAAGGAGAAGAACCCAAGCTGGAGGATATCAAACGTTGTATCCGTCTTGGTACCATCGCGCTGGACTTTTTCCCGACTTATTGCGGCTCAGCATTCAAAAACAAAGGCATTCAGCCGCTTCTCAATGCCATTGTCGACTATTTGCCGAACCCAACCGAGGTAAAGCCTCAGCCTGAAGTTGATCTTGAAGGCAACGCGACTGGCGAATTTGCCATCGTCGACCCTGATAAACCTCTCCGCGCGCTTGCGTTCAAGATTATGGATGATCGTTTTGGAGCCCTGACCTTCACGCGGATATACTCCGGCAAGATCGAGAAAGGTTCGAGCGTATTAAATACCTTCACCGGTAAGACCGAGCGTATCGGTCGTATTGTTGAAATGCATGCTGATGAGAGGATCGAACTCAGCTCGGCTGAAGCCGGCGATATAGTTGCCATAGTCGGTATGAAAAATGTGCAAACCGGTCATACCCTGTGTGATCCGAAAGCGCCTGCAACATTAGAACCGATGGTATTCCCAGATCCAGTTATCTCGATTGCAATTAAGCCTAAAGACCAGAGCGCCTCAGAAAAAATGGGTATTGCTCTCGGTAAAATGATTAAGGAAGACCCGTCTTTCCACGTCGAAACTGACGAAGACAGCGGTGAAACCATTATTAGAGGTATGGGCGAACTGCATCTCGATATCAAAGTCGATATTTTACGTCGTACCCATTTGGTTGACGTGTCAGTGGGCAAGCCTCAGGTTGCCTACCGCGAGACTATTACTCAACTTGTCGAAGATAGCTATACGCACAAGAAGCAGACCGGTGGCTCCGGCCAGTTTGGTAAGATCGACTACATTATTGAGCCTGGTGAGACTGGCAGTGGCTTCGAGTTTGAATCGAAAGTAACTGGTGGAAACGTGCCACGTGAATTCTGGCCGGCAATTCAGAAAGGGTTTGCCAGTTGTATGAATGAGGGTGTGCTCGCCGGATTCCCGTTACTCGATGTCAAAATTACATTGGTTGATGGTGCGTATCATGCGGTCGATTCGTCGGCTATCGCATTTGAGATTGCCGCCAGAGGTGCTTACCGGCAGACGATACCCAAAGCAGTACCGCAGTTGATGGAACCAATTATGAAAGTTGATGTATTCGTTGCCGAAGATTATGTTGGAGATGTTATTGGTGATCTGAATCGTAGACGCGGCATGATAAAATCTCAGGAACCGTCGGCTACCAGTGTGCGCATCAAGGCTGCAGTGCCTTTGTCCGACATGTTTGGATATATCGGTGATCTGCGTACTATGACTTCAGGCCGTGGTCAGTTTACGATGGAATTTGAACATTATATGCCTTGTCCGAAAAACGTAGCGGAAGAAGTGATTAAGGAAGTTAAGGAGCGCGAAGCAGCGAAAAAATAGTGCCGTTGACCAGGTAAATTTTAGTGCGAATTGAGGGGGCTCGATACTGTCGCGACCTTCATCATTAAGGCTTTGATTTAATTGGATGATTTATCGTTATCTCTATTGACATGCCGATGGCGCGTGTAGAGAATACGCACCTTGTTTGGAGGGGTACCCGAGTGGCCAAAGGGGGCAGACTGTAAATCTGCTGGCTCAGCCTACGGTGGTTCGAATCCACCCCCCTCCACCATCTATTAAATAGAGCGCCAGAGTGCTCTATTTAATAGATGGTTACGGGGGCAGGATTAGAACCACGCGCTAAGCGCTGGTTCGACAAAAATGCCAGGAGCATTTTTGAACAGCCGAAGGCTGGCCCGCAGGGCGAAATACAGGGATGTATTTCGTAATCCACCCCCACCGGCCAGAATGACCACCAGGGAAGGTGGAAATGCAATAGGGTTGTAGCGGTCCGACGTTTCGGAACAACCCTTGCCTAAATAGGCTGGCAGTCGCTGTTCGATAGATTCCGGCTCGGAGGCCGGAATGACGAATTTTTAGATTAAGTGCCCATATATAGACCCTTTATAATGAGGGTGAGTAAAAATTTAAAAGCTTGCGGGTGTCGTATAATGGTATTACCTCAGCCTTCCAAGCTGATGACGCGGGTTCGATTCCCGCCACCCGCTCCAGATTGTATACTTAGGATAAAGGATTTAACAGAATAGGTGCTTAAGTAGAAAAGAGCTGTTGTTGAGCAAGGCTCATAGAACTAAGGCTCATATAGCTCAGTCGGTAGAGCACTTCCTTGGTAAGGAAGAGGTCTCCAGTTCGAATCTGGATATGAGCTCCATTTTTAAATAGGAATTGGTTAATAAAATACGGGCTTTGAATAGCCAAAATAGTTGAGAGAAATCTTATGTCAAAAGAAAAATTTGTAAGAAACAAGCCCCACGTAAATGTGGGCACCATCGGTCACGTTGATCACGGTAAGACCACACTGACAGCGGCATTAACCAAAGTCATGGCGGAACAGCAGGGCGGAGAATATATCGCCTTTGATCAAATAGACAATGCACCGGAAGAAAAGGCACGAGGCATAACGATCGCGACCTCTCACGTGGAATACGAGTCAGCGAACCGTCACTACGCCCATGTTGACTGCCCGGGCCATGCCGACTACGTGAAGAACATGATCACTGGTGCGGCACAGATGGACGGAGCGATCCTGGTGGTATCGGCGGCCGATGGCCCGATGCCGCAGACCCGCGAGCATATCCTGCTGGCGCGCCAGGTCGGCGTACCCTATATCGTGGTATACATGAACAAGGCCGACATGGTAGACGATGACGAACTACTGGAACTGGTGGAAATGGAAATCCGTGAACTGCTGGACGCCTACGATTTTCCTGGCGACGACACACCGGTTATTATCGGTTCGGCGTTAAAGGCACTGGAAGGTGACGACAGCGAGATCGGCGTACCGTCGATCATCAAGCTGGTCGAGGCACTGGATAGTTATGTTCCCGAGCCAGAGCGTGCGACGGATGGTGATTACCTGATGCCGGTCGAAGACGTATTCTCGATTTCTGGTCGAGGCACGGTAGTCACTGGTCGTATTGAGCGCGGCATCATTAAAGTGGGTGAAGAAATCGCCATCGTCGGCATCAAGGATACACAGAAAACCATCTGTACTGGAGTCGAAATGTTTCGCAAGCTGCTCGACCAGGGACAGGCAGGGGACAATGTTGGTATCTTGTTGCGTGGTACCAAGCGCGAGGAAGTCGAGCGCGGACAGGTACTGGCGAAGCCGGGATCGATCACGCCGCACACCAAATTTGAATGTGAAGTGTATATCCTGTCGAAAGACGAGGGAGGACGCCACACGCCCTTTTTCAAAGGATATCGCCCGCAGTTTTACTTTCGTACCACCGATGTTACCGGCGCCTGTGAATTGCCTTCTGGCATTGACATGGTCATGCCGGGAGACAACGTGAAAATGGAAGTAACGCTCATTGCGCCGATCGCGATGGAAGACGGGCTACGCTTTGCGATTCGTGAAGGCGGCCGCACAGTGGGTGCTGGCGTTGTCTCTAAAATTATCGAGTAA
>CBDUSZ010000058.1:0-15447 GCA_965370015.1 uncultured bacterium
TAGCCATGCCCGAATCACTCAGGGGGGCTGCGCAAAGTGCCTATTCAGCCCGAGCCGTGATTTATGCAATTTTGATTAAATATCAAACCGATGAAAAACGAGCCTGGTCGCTATTGGAGCGACATGCCGATCAAAGTATGCCCCCTTTAACCGCAGAGTATTTAGCTGAAGTTAAACGCCTGGACGAAAAATTTAAATTGCCGTTGCTGGAGCTGTGTATAAATGCGCTGCGTGAGTTGTCGACCAACCAGTTCATTCAATTTGAACGCACGATTAATAAAATCATAATCGCGGATAATAAAATTGATCTGGATGAATGGATAATCCAGCGACTGGTGCTGCAACAACTGGGCGAACACTTCGGTTTGCGTAAACCGGCAAAAGCAAAATACGCCAGCCTGGGTGCGGTTAAATCCGATGCTGAAACGCTGATGTCGCTGATCGCTTACGTGGAACACGGGGATGATAATAAAGCTGCACAGGCTTTCGATTATGGCAAAAAAGAAATCGGTGCGAGCGCGCTTAAAATCATCGCCAGGAAAGATTTTTCTCTAGACCTGCTGAACCAGTCGCTAGATAATCTGATGCAACTCAAGCCGCTGGTAAAACCACGTATATTGAGGGCCTGTGTGGCTATTATTCTGGCCGATGGCAAGACTACCATTAAGGGCATCGAATTAGTGCGTACCATTTCGATATGCCTCGACTGCCCAATGCCTCCGATGCGGATCTGAGTGATCCACTATCTATAGCTGGGGATTTTTAACCTGGCCGGCTAGTCAAAACTTTAATACCCGATGGCGTTTCTATAGCTGCCGACATATAGGCCGATTCACTATCCGGCAGTGGATGAATCTGCACCAGGTGATCTGCGCCAATCGATTTCAGCATCGAGCGCAACCAGTCAGCTCTATTGTGATGAATCTCCAGTGACTGCAATCGGCAACCGAGGTCAGCCATCGCCTGCGATGGGTGAGGTTTTGATTGCCACTGGATTATATAAGGCAATAAGCCGTTTGCCAGCAATCTACCGTCCCCGGTGAGGGCAATCTGCCAGCGCAGGTTATCGCGACTAAGTGCAGTCGAAGTGCCAATCGAAAAAGTCGATGCCTGATTCAATTTATCAATTTCGGTGGTATTCATCACCCAGGTAATCAGTCGTGGTTGCTGGCGCAATGATGCGCGCATCATTGCATCATCCAGGCCAAACCAGCGTGGTCGATCGGGTACCGTGGCATCCGGGTCGATCGCAATCACTTCGAGATAGGTGTCATCACCTAGTTGCATCAGGTGGTTGTAGGTCCCCATGGTTTTATGAAAACCGCCTTTGGGGACTTCAACCCCCAGTTCCGTGCGAATATAATTAACGCCCTGTTCGAGAGTTTCTGCTGCGATTACCAGGTGGTCGAGTTTATTCATCGCATCAATTTATTGTGAACAGGGATAAATCTCAAGTCGTATTTCGACGAATTACTTCGAACTGCGTCATCAGAGTGGATTTTCCAGTGCGACTGTTTTATGTTGTATCGTCCAGTAGATTGAGGAGTGCAGCGATGAATTTTACTACCGCTAGAATTGACTATCGAGTCGGAGACAATATCCACCAGGCTTACCTGGCCAGCGATGATTCCATCAGCGGTCCGAGGCCAGGTGTCATCATTGTGCACGAATGGTGGGGGGTGAATGATTACATCGTCGATCGTACCCAGCAGCTGGCGGAACTGGGATACGTAGCGCTGGCCATCGATATGTATGGCAACGGCAAAATAGCGGAAAATGCCGATGAAGCGGGCGAATTAATGAATGCCGTATTGGGCGATATGGACGCTGCTACCGCGGCTTTGCGCGCTGGCTACGAGGTACTTCTCGAACAACCCTCGGTGGACGAGGAAAAGACCGCAGCTATCGGTTACTGCTTTGGCGGGGCGATGGTATTGCATATGGCGCGCATTGGCTTGCCTTTATCTGCGGTAGCCAGTTTTCACGGTGCACTGGGGTCATTTCATCAGGCGCAGCCTGACAGTATTCCCCCGCGTATTCTGGTCTGCCACGGCGAGGCCGATTCGATGGTAACAATGGATGATGTAACCAGTTTTCGCACCGAGATGGATGCCGCACGGGCCAACTACGAAGTCAGGCTCTTCGTCGATGCAAAGCATGGATTTAGCAGTCGCGAAGCCGATGTCAATAGTAGAAAGTATGGCATCGACGTCGGCTATAATGCCGCGGCTGATGAGGCCTCCTGGCAGGCAATGCTATCGATGTTCAATGAAGTTTTTTAGGGGGCTTCAATATTTATGGCGAATGAAAAGAACCTGAGCGGCTATCGTCGCGATTATCATAGCGATAGTATTGGGCGGGACAATTTAGATCCTGACCCGATCATACAGTTTGGTATATGGCTTCAAGATGCGATTGATATAAAGGCGGTCGATGCCACTGCTATGACACTGGCGACAGCAACCAGTGACGGCATACCTTCGGCGAGAATCGTGTTACTTAAGCAATTCGACGATACCGGCTTTTGCTGGTATAGCGATGCGCGCAGCCAGAAAGGGCAGGAACTGGCGGCAAACGACCAGGCCGTTTTATTGTTTTACTGGCGCGATCTGAGCAGACAGATTCGGGTACAGGGTAGTGTCGAGCAACTACCCGCTGAAGATGCCGAAACCTATTTTCACTCCCGCCCGGAGGGTAGCAGATACAGTGCCGCTTCTTCCTGCCAGTCAGCGCCGGTCGATAATCGCGCAGCACTCGAAACCGAAGTGCAACGCTTACACCAGCTCTACCCGAATGGAGAGGTTCCGCGTCCCGAAGCCTGGATTGGCTATCGGCTAAAACCGGTATATTTCGAATTCTGGCAGGGGCTGGTGAATCGGCTGCACGATCGGCTGGTTTATCGCCCGCACCAGGGTGGCTGGTCGATAGACAGGATATCACCCTAGATGATTATTGCCGCCCTGGTTGCGTTTGCTCATTTTTTCGCATTTTTCGCGTTGACGGCCGCACTCATACTGCAGCTAACTTTAATTGCGGAATCGATTAGCGTTGATACCGCAAAGCGTATTCAGCGTGCTGATCAAGCCTATGGAATAGCCGCATTATTGTTGCTGATTTTCGGCTTATTACGCGTATTTTATTTCGAGAAAGGTGCGGATTACTATTTTAGTAATACTTTCTTTTTGCTCAAAATCAGCCTGTTGGTACTGGTTGGTTTGTTGTCCCTGTACCCGACTATTACCTATCGGCGCTGGAATGCGAAATTGAAGCAAAATATTGCACCGGGTTTCTCAGCCCAACAGCTACATTTTGTACGTCGCATTATTCACACCGAACTGGTTGCTATTCTTGCCGTATTGTTAAGTGCATCGATGATGGCACGGGGACTTGGGTCGTTCTAAGCTATGACAAGCCAGATTCTAAGCCTGCCACAGGTTGGCGACATCACCAGGCGTGCGCTCAGCGCCTGCGGGGCAAGTGGGCAACAACTTGAACTCGCGGTTGAATCGGTAGTCGATGCCGAATGTGATGGCATTCGTACGGTTGGATTGAATTTCCTGCCGATTTATTGCAGTCATCTACAGGTCGGAAAACTCAAAGGTGATGCGCTGCCCAGTCACGAAAAAATCTCAGCGTCGGTAATTCGTTGTTATGCAGATACAGGTTTCGCCCATGCCGCCTACTCAGAATGCGAGACCGATTTTTATGAACTCGCAAAAAAGCAGGGTATCGCCGCGCTGTCTATCGTCGAATCTTATTCTGCCGGTGTCCTCGGATGGTTTGTGCAACGTATGGCTCACCACGGTTTAATCGGTATAGGGTTTGCGAACTCGCCATCGACAGTAGCACCGGCACCAGGCGCCAGTCCATTTTTTGGCACCAACCCGATAGCATTTGCGGTGCCGAGAAAAAATGCGCGGCCGCTAGTCGCCGATATGGCCACCAGCCAGGTTGCACTGGTGACGATTAAGCAATACGCGGCGGAAGGTAAACCGATCCCACTGGGTTGGGGTTATGACGGGCTGGGTAACCCGACCGAGGATGCGAGCGCTGTAATCGACGGTGGCGCGCTAGCGCCGACTGGTGGTTACAAAGGTATGTTGCTTGGGTTGCTGGTTGATGTACTAGCGGGGTTGCTGGGAGGGCCTAACTGTTCTTTTCAGGCGCCCATATTCGAAAATAATACTGGCGGGGAGCCCAGGATAGGACAGTTTTTTATTGCCATTTCGCCCGCTACTTTCTCGTTGCAAGGTGCTGAAGATTTTAGCCAGCGACTTGAAGCCATGTTGAATGCCCTGGCGCATGAGCCCGGGGTGCGTCTTCCCGGTATTAGGCGTGATGAATTTAGGCAGGAGGCAGAACGAAACGGTGTCGAGGTTCCGCAGGAACTGATAAATCGTCTGGAAGCCTTCGCCGCAGGCAGGGGACAAACCTGGTGATATTGCGAGTGTTTAACAATCCTTTAATTCCTGCAATATCATTATGAGTTACCAGGGACACCAGGTTCGTGTGGGCGCAGATATCGGCGGAACCTTCACCGATGTAGTGCTTGAGACGGGGTCGCAGCAATACTCGGCCAAGGTATTGACCAGCCATAGCGAGCCAGAGCAGGCTATCATCGACGGCCTGATAAAAATCACTGAAAAAGCAGACATAGGCCTCGAACAGGTCGACCAGCTGATTCACGGCACTACCCTCGCGACCAACGCGCTGATCGAGCGTCGCGGCGCAAAAACCGCGTTTATCACCACTGAGGGTTTTCGCGACGTTATCGAAATGCGCACCGAGGGGCGTTTCGAACAATACGATTTGAACCTGAGTTTACCGCCACCATTGATTTCGCGTGAACACCGTTTTCCGGTGGCGGGGCGAATTGCGGCTAGCGGGCGAGAATTGATTGCGCTCGACGAGGTCGCGCTAGATGGCATAGGCGCAAAAATAGCTGATGCAGGCTACGAGAGTATCGCCATCGGCTTTATTCACTCGTATGTAAATGACCAGCATGAAAAACGTGCACGGGAAATTATCAGCGCGTTGGTCCCTGATGTCAGCATCTCGATTTCAAGCGAAGTTTCGCCACAGATGCGTGAATTTGAACGTTTTAATACAGTTTGCGCCAACGCATTTGTGAAACCCTTAATGGCCTCCTATCTGGGTCGCCTGGTGGAACGACTGAAATCGGTTGGCGTGGATTGTCCGGTATTCATGATTCACTCGGGGGGTGGGTTGATATCTATCGATAGTGCCATCGCATTTCCGGTACGTCTGCTCGAATCGGGTCCTGCCGGTGGCGCGATTTATGCTGCTGATTTCGCTGCCCGTTATGGCCTGGATCGAGTGCTTTCCTACGATATGGGCGGTACCACCGCGAAAATTTGCCTGATCGAAAACCGCAGCCCGAAAACTGCGCGTAGTTTTGAAGTTGCGAGGACTTATCGTTTCAAAAAGGGTTCGGGTATGCCGATTTCGATCCCGGTAATAGAAATGGTTGAAATTGGAGCTGGCGGTGGCTCGATAGGCTGGGTCGACGAGCTACACCAGATTCGGGTTGGCCCCGAGAGCGCCGGATCCGAGCCCGGACCCGCCTGTTATGACCAGGGCGGTAATCACCCGGCGGTGACCGATGCCGACTTGCTGCTCGGTCGGCTCGACAAGGATAACTTTGCCGGTGGCGATATCCGTCTTTCAATTGAAAGATCGGCGGCGGCGCTGGAATGCGATATTGGCGATAAGCTCGATATGAATGCAGAGACGGCCGCGATCGGTATTTGTGAAGTGGTAGATGAAAATATGGCCAATGCGGCACGAGTGCACGCGGTTGAAAGTGGCAAAGAACTGGCCGATTTCACCATGATCGCGTTTGGTGGTGCAGCACCGTTACACGCCAGCCGATTGTGCGAAAAGCTCAACATTAACTCACTCCTGATCCCACCCGGCGCGGGCGTCGGTTCGGCGATTGGTTTTTTGCGCGCGCGGTTCGGGTTTGAGGCAGTTCGTGGGGCGTTTTTAAAATTGAGCAGGTTTGATCCCGACTGGACCAACGCCTTGATTCAGGAACTCAGCAGCGAGGCGGAAAGATTCGCTCGAGCGGGGACGCCCGATGGAGAGCTCAATCGCGAAATCAAGGCTTATATGCGTTATGAGGGGCAGGGCTGGGAGATCGTTGTCATTTTGCCGAATCGGGGATTTATCGAGGGTGACGATATAGAGATCAGGCGTCGCTTCGAAGACGCGTACAGGCATTTGTTTGGACGCTCCCTCGAAGGTCTTGATATTGAAATCATGAACTGGTCAGTGCAGGTGAATTCGCCACTGGCGGCGGTCAGGCCGGTGAGCCGGGTATCGAAAACGACGATCATAAATAGCCGTATCAAGCGCAACGTATTCGACGCGAGAGAACAGAAATTTGTCGAAGCCAGGGTCTACGAGCGCGAAACCATGGAAGTTGGTAACCAGGTAGCTGGGCCGGCGATCATAGTAGAAGATGAAACCACTACCATTGTCACGTCTGGATATATAGCGACCATGCAACAGGATCGGTGTTTGTTGATGCAGCGTAAGACGGGAGGTGCTAATGCAGGTTAAGGGTATATCGAGCGTCCACATGCAAGTCATGTGGAACCGATTGATCTCGGTGGTTGAGGAGCAGGCGCTCACCCTGTTGCGTACCGCTTTTTCCACATCTGTGCGCGAAGCAGGCGATCTGTCAGCCGGTGTATTTGACGAAAACGGACTGATGATGGCGCAGGCGGTTACCGGTACGCCTGGCCATGTCAACGCCATGGCCGAGGCGGTGGCACACTTTATCGAAGATATCGGCAAGGACAATATTTTCGAAGGCGATTCCTATATCACCAATGACCCCTGGAAGGGTACTGGCCACTTGCACGATTTCACCTTCGTCAACCCATCGTTTCGAAACGGCAGGCTGGTGGGATATTTTGCCTGCACAGCGCATGTCGTCGATGTTGGTGGTCGCGGTTTCGGGCCGGACGCCAATGAAATCTACGAAGAGGGCATTTACATCCCGATCATGAAATTTGCCGAGCGTGGCGAAGTCGATATGCGCCTGATTCATATCCTGCGGCACAATGTGCGCGAGGCCGACCAGGTGATCGGAGATTTGTATTCGCTATCGTCCTGTAACGACACCGGGCACCGGCGCTTGATGGATATGATGGACGAATTTAATCTCGACGATTTAAACCAGTTACGCGACTTTATCTTCAGCCATAGTCTGCGCGCAACACTCGAACAGTTGAAAAAACTCCCAGCAGGTTCTTATCGTAACGAGATCACAGTGGATGGATACGATGCGGCTGTGACCATGAAGGTACGACTCGATGTATCAGAGCAGCAGGTATTGGCCGATTTTGAAGGCACCTCCGGGCTGAGTGCTAAAGGCATCAATGTGCCGCTAGTGTATACCACAGCCTATGCCTGCTACGCGCTGAAGTGCACATTAGCACCGACGATTCCGAATAATCACGCCTCGCTGGAACCGTTTAAGGTGACAGCGCCATTGAACTGTATACTCAATGCGGTGCATCCGGCACCGGTTGCAATCCGCCATGTGCTGGGACAGTTTTTGCCCGACGTGGTATTCGGAGCTTTGCATAAGATGTTACCTGATACGGTGCCCGCTGAGGGATCGAGTGCGTTATGGAATGTGCAACTTGGCGTGTGTCCGATCGAAGGTGCTGAAGCCGCGGCGGGTGAAGTGTTGCGCCAGACACAGATTTTAATGTTTAACTCGGGTGGAACCGGCGCCCGCCCCCGCCTCGATGGCTTATCGGCGACAGCCTTTCCATCGGGTGTGCATACCATGTCTTCCGAAGTCATCGAGCACGTAGGCCCGATTACGGTATGGCGCAAAGAATTACGTGAGGGCTCCGGAGGTGCAGGTCGGCAACGCGGGGGGCTCGGGCAGATTATCGAAATATCTGCCAACCCAGGCCACAGGGTTTATATCAATGCCATGTTTGATCGCTGTGAAAACCCGGCCAGTGGCCGCGATGGCGGGCATCATGGTGCGTCGGGAAATGTCAGTCTCAACGATGGCAGTGCGATGCACAGCAAGGGCAAGCAGTGGATACCGGATGGCAAGCACCTGGTATTAAGCCTTCCCGGTGGCGGAGGATACGGGGAGCCCGGCCAGCGCAAACGATCGCTGGTAGAGCTGGACCTGTTGCGTGGTTATATCAGTGAATCCGACGCGACTGAATTTTATACCGGCGATCCGAAATAGACACTAAAGCTAATAACTTAAATCGAGTCGGCGCGGGCGTGTTCAATATATATCTGGCGTAATTTCTGACAGTAGGGGCCGGGTGTGCCATTACCAATTTTCTGCTCATCGATGCGAACCACCGGAAGCACGTAACTCGAAGCACTGCTGATAAGGGCCTCATCTGCCTGTAACGCCTGTTCGAGGGTAAACCTGGTTTCGACTAAACGGATTCCGTGCGTATTGCATAGCGCTATGATCGCCTTTCGAGTGATCCCTGGTAAGATGTCATTGTCGAGTGGTCGAGTCAAAAGCAGGTCATCGGTGACGATAAAAAAACTGCTGGAACCACATTCAGTGACGTATCCGTCACCATCGATCATCAAGGCTTCGTAAGCACCCGCTTCACTGGCTACCATTTTGCCTAACACCTGCCCAAGCAGATTGACCGATTTGATATCGCGACGCGCCCAGCGAATATCATCGACTGATTTCAGTGCCACACCTGTTTCGGCATATTTATTTTCGATCGATACCTTGTGCTGGGTGAATATAAAAACGGTAGGCTGTAACTCACCCTGCCAGATGAAATCGCGGTCGGCTACGCCGCGCGTGACCTGCATATAGATCAGGCCTTCCTCAATGCCATTCAGGTCGACTAAATCACGAAAAATGGTCAGGATTTGCTCATCGCTCAAGGGCACCGGGATCTTCAGCTTGCCAAGGGAGCTACGATAGCGCTGCATGTGTGCATCGAAATCGATCAGTTTGCCATCGAGTACACCGGCAACCTCGTAAATTGCATCGCCAAACAAAACTGCGCGATCAAAGATCGATATTTTGGCCTCGTCTTCCGGCAAATATTCGCCATTTAAATAAACTGTTCGTTGCATAGTGAGTTGTCGATGTAAATTCCCTTACAATTTACGCGAATTTGGTTTTAATCACAAATTCCAGGCCATCCACACTGGTTACCAACGCCTACAGAGGATATTATGTCGGGCTTAACGGTTCTAACCAGGGTTTTTAATGATGAGTCGATCACGTCAACAGGAACTCGCTCAATTATTCCGTTCTTTTTTAGCGCAGGAGTCAGTCATCGATGCGCCGACGTCGCTGGCTGCCTACGAATGTGACGGGCTCAGTGCTTATCGGCAAACACCACTGTTGGTGGTGTTGCCAGAGACCATTGAGCAGGTTCAGCAAGTAGTACGCATTTGCAATGACCGTGGGGTGCCGGTTGTTAGTCGGGGTGCCGGCACCAGTCTTTCGGGTGGGGCTATGCCGCACAAGGACGGCATAGTGCTCAGCCTCGCGAAAATGAACCGTATACTCAAACTCGATGTTCTGTCCCGCACCGCGGTGGTCGAACCCGGTATCCGCAATCTGGCGGTTTCAGAGGCCGCCAAACCCCTGGGGCTCTACTACGCCCCCGATCCCTCGTCACAAATTGCTTGTTCAATCGGCGGCAATGTCGCCGAAAATGCGGGTGGTGTTCATTGTCTGAAATACGGATTGACGCTTCACAATGTACTCGGCGTAAAACTGGTAACGGCTAATGGTGAACTGCTCACTCTCGACCAGCAATCGATGCAGTCCCAGGGATTTGATTTGCTCGCGTTGATGATCGGGTCGGAAGGCATGCTTGCAATCGTTGTCGAAGTCACATTGAAATTGCTGCCGATTCCTGAATGTGCGCGAGTTGTGATGGGGGTTTTCGACAGCGTCGAAAGGGCGGGTGAAAGCGTTGCCGATATTATCGCGCAGGGCATTATTCCGGCTGGGGTAGAAATGATGGATAATCCAGCGATCCGCGCTGCCGAAGACTTCGTCCACGCGGGTTATCCGGTAGAGGCAGAGGCGATATTGATTTGCGAACTCGATGGTACCGAAGAAGAAGTGGAATCGCAGATATCGCGAGTTGTAACAATATTGAAAGCTGCGGGTGCCACCGAGACTCGACTCGCCAGGGATGAGGCTGAACGGTTATTATTCTGGTCGGGACGAAAAGCCGCGTTTCCAGCAGTGGGACGCTTATCACCGGATTACTATTGTATTGACGGAACCATTCCGCGCAAAGCTCTGGGCACGGTATTGCGTGAAATTCGACGCTTGTCCGAACAATATAAACTACGCATCGCGAATGTATTCCACGCCGGAGACGGCAACCTCCACCCGTTGATACTCTACGATGCTAACAACCCCGGGGAGTTGGAAAAAACCGAAGAAATCGGTAGTAAAATTTTGCAGCTTTGCATCAAACAGGGCGGTACGATTACCGGCGAACATGGTGTTGGTATAGAGAAACTGGGTGAAATGTGCATTCAGTTCAGCGATCAGGAACGCAATCAATTTCACGCCATTCGGCAGGCTTTTGATCCGGAATGTATTCTCAATCCGGGCAAGGCAATACCAACCCTGGCGCGATGTGCCGAACACAAAACGATGCACGTTCACGAAGGCAAATTGCCTTTTCCTGAGTTAGAGCGATTTTGATGACGCAAAGTATTCCAGATAACAATGTCGAAACCGAATTAGCCGCCCGTGTCGCGCAAGCGGTTGCCAATGGAACCGCTTTACAGATCGTCGGAGGTGGCAGCAAGTCGTTTTATGGTAATCCTGTCGATGCCGAGATGTTTGAGGTTGGCATGCATACCGGTGTTATAGATTACGATCCAGCCGAACTGGTGATCACACTGCGAGCGGGCTGCAATCTGGATCAGGTAGAAGCCCTGTTGGCTGAAAAAAATCAAATGCTCGGGTTTGAACCACTGCATCTGGGTGAAGATGCAACAATTGGCGGTGCTATTGCTAGTGGACTTGCTGGCCCGCGCCGCGCCTACGCCGGGGGTGTGCGGGATTTTTTATTAGGGGTAAAAATTCTCAGCGGGCGCGGTGAAATCTTGAACTTCGGTGGCCGCGTAATCAAGAACGTCGCCGGGTTTGATGTTTCCCGCCTAATGGCTGGCGCACTGGGTACTCTCGGCATTATTTTAGAGGCATCTTTGCGCGTGATTCCTCGTTTCGAATCTGAGCTTACGCTGGGTTTTGAGCACAGCAGTGCAGCGGCTCATATTCACTGGATTAATCAATTGGGTTCTAAACCACTGCCGTTGTCTGCCTCGTGCTGGTACCAGGGGCGCAGCTATATTCGCCTGTCAGGAAGCCAACAGGGTGTTGACAGCGCCGCCGAGAGGCTCGGGGGCACACAGGATGAGGATATCTGGAAGCAGTTGCGGGAGCAGAAGCATCATTTTTTTAATACCGCCGAAAAAATATTGCGCTTATCTGTACCGCCGGCGCGTGAAGACCTGTTTTCCAGCGAATCCCAGTTGATTGAATGGTGCGGTGCACAACGGTGGCTAACTGGCGACTTTGATATAGCTGAGATCAGGCAGAAGATTGAAAGTATTGATGGTACGGTATGCGTTTACCGGGGTGTTGACCCAGGAATCCAGTTATTTCATCCCTTAAATGATGCGATGCTTGCCCTGCATCGATCCTTGAAATCCAGTTTTGATCCGGCAGGGATTTTAAATCCAGGTCGACTTTATAGCGAATTTTAGCCCGTGCAAACCAATCTTAGTCAGTCTTTTAGCCAGAGTTCGAACGCGGAAGTAGTCGAATCCATACTGCGCAAGTGCGTACACTGTGGATTTTGTAATGCAACCTGCCCGACCTACCAGTTGTTTGGTGATGAACTCGATGGTCCGCGTGGTCGAATTTATCAGATGAAGCAGTTTTTTGAAGGAACCCCACCAAACCACGATATATTAAAACACCTGGATCGCTGCCTGACCTGTCGTTCCTGCGAAACCACCTGTCCTTCGGGGGTAAACTATAGTCATCTGTTAGAAATAGCACGAGAAGCTATCGAACAGGAATTGTCCAGGCCGGCGATCGAGCGTAGCAGGCGCTGGGTGTTGACGCATTTTTTGAATTCAGGCTGGTTGTTTCGGCTGGTATTGAATTGTGGGCGATTATTATCACCACTGTTGCCGACTAGTATCAGTCAATCGATTCCCGTCCGACAGATACCGATAGTCAGGCCAGTGAGTCAGCATGCGCGGCGCGTATTGATGCTGTCGGGTTGTGTACAGCCAGCTTTATCACCCAATACTAATGCGGCGGCGGTGAACATTCTGCACCGCTTTGGCATTACTGCCGTCGAAATTGACGCCCAGCATTGCTGCGGTGCGGTGGGATTACATACTTCCCAGGTCGAACAGGGAAGGCAGCAAGCACGTAAATTAATTGATTATTGGTGGCCACATATCGAGTCAGGCCTCGAGGCTATTGTCTTCACTGCCACAGGTTGTGGTACCACCATAAGCGATTACAACCGGTTGTTTGCAGACGATGAAGAATATAGCGAAAAGGTAAAAACCATCAACGAATTAACACGGGATTTCAGTCAACTCGTATTAAAGGAGCTCGCGGGCTTCAATTTCGAAGCGCAGCAGGTCAGACGAGTTGCTTTCCATACCCCGTGCTCAATGCAACATGGCCTCGGCTTGACAGGCATCGTCGAGAAAATTCTAAGCCAGGTGGGTTATCACATTTGTTGGGTCGATGATGCCCACCTGTGTTGTGGGTCGGCGGGAACCTATTCTCTGCTACAGCCCGAAATCGCCTCGCAGTTGCGGGCAAAAAAACAGCTGGCATTAGGTGTCGATACTCCTGATGTGATCGCCAGCGCCAATATCGGATGCCAGATGCAAATTGCCAGCGGTTCGAAAATCCCGGTTGTTCACTGGGTCGAGTTGCTATACGAGGCGCTGAATCAATCACCATAGAATTAGCCCGCATATTGCATGAAGGCGGTGACTATTAGTGAATTTCTCTGAGCATCGTTCCCTTCACGCAATATGCGGGCTAGGAAATATCTTTATCGACACTTCCGCAAACCAAATGGGTAGATAATGCTCGTAGGGCCGAATTCATTCGGCCAATTATGGTTGGGAACAAGGAAGTACCCCAGCCTTAGAATGCAACGCCCGTTATATCGTTGCGATCGGTCGAATGAATTCAACCCTACGGGAATTACCCAAATAATCAGAGGATAGCCGCTTTATTAATTGAGAATTATCGGGGTACCGGCGTGGGGCGGCCGTTTTCTTCGAGGGCGACAAATTTGAATTTTGCCTCGGTGACCTTCTTTTCACTGCCCGAGCGCGCATGTTGAGTCCAGGCTTCGACCTGTACATCGAGCGAGGTGTTGCCTACCCCGATCAATGCTGCATAAACACATAAAACATCGCCTATTTTGACCGGCTCGATAAAACTCATGCTGTCGAGGGCGACAGTAACCGTGCGGCAGCGCGCTCGTTCAACGGCACAAATACCGGCGGCAATATCCATTTGTGACAAAACCCATCCACCGAATATATCGCCGGAGGGATTTGAGTCGGCAGGCATTGCCAGAGTGCGGATCATCAGATTTCCATTAGGGGTATCGTTCATAATTAGGCTCTAACTCATTTATGCCATGGCCAGTAAAAGGGCAAGTTGACTGCAGACTCGAAGGCGGCGATTAAAAGCGGAACAAATGTTCTGCAAAAACGCATATCAGGATAATATCGCGCCCCCATCGACGTCTACGATAGTGCCGGTAACAAATTGGTTTTCAAGCAGAAAAATAGCGGCGGGTGCTACTTCTTCAGGTTTTCCAGCACGCGCAATCAGATGGTTTTTGGTGGTATTGTTAAAGTGGTTTTCGCGCGCCTCACCTTCCATGGTAAACATTGGGGTGTCAATCAGCCCCGGACAAACTGCGTTAATACGCAGTGGTTTTATTTCTGCCGCTGCCAGTTTAACGAAACCTTCTACCGCATTGCCGACCGTGCCGATCGCGAGCGCACCGGGTCTTGGCTTTCGTGCCGGGTAACCGCTCAATAATACAATGGCGCCATCCCTCGCCATGTGCGATGCGCCCAGTCGTACCGTATTGACGTAACCCCAGAGCTTGGAAAAAGACCCCTGAAATCCGTCCAGGTCCATTTCCAGGAAAGGGCCGATTGCGCGAGAACCACCAGTTGCCGTATTGACCAGGAAATCGAATCCAGTATGCCTTTCGAACAGGGCCTGTAATGCCTCACGATCCTGTACATCGGCAATTTCATTTTGCATGCCATCATTGGCATCACCCAGTGCCCCGCGGCGACTGACGGTCACTACTTCTGAGCCAGCCTGGAGTAACAACCTGGCTATTTCCAGTCCGATGCCAGAGGTGCCACCGAAGACGATGGATTTTTTGCCGCTGAATTTTGCCATGGTGTGCGTTCTACCTAATTTATAAATCGGCTTATTGTATTCTAAAGCAGTGCTGGACGCGAAGTGGGTTTAGCAATTACAGTGTAATCAGCGGCTCGCCAGGGCGATTTGTAACTGGATTAACCAGAGAGAAGCCATGTCAGATTACAGTTTGCAACAATTTATAAGCGAATGCCGGTCAGGCCACGCCCAGGGACATGAGCCTGCGGACTTTGTAGAAAATATCGCGCCGTCGATGTATCGATTAATCAATGGTGACAGGGCATTTCTGAAACCCGAACATTGCCGTAGTGATGCAGAACACTATACGCGAAATGCCATCCATATCGAAGACGATGACCTGTTAAGCCTCTATGCACTGGTATGGGAGCCGGGGCAGTGGACACCGATTCACGATCATGGCACCTGGGGTGTAGTAGGCGTGGTCGAAGGTATGCTTAAGGAATCCAATTACATTCGCATCGATCGCGGCGAGGCTGCGGCGAAGCAAAATATCGAACTCGCCCGGGGTGGTGTGATCATGCTTTCGCCTGGCACGGTGACCAGTTTTGTACCCAATCCCGATCATATCCACATGACCGGTAACCCCAGCCTCGACAAACGCGTGGTATCGCTGCACCTGTACGGTAGCGCGATGGCCGGGTTTCATATTTATGACAGGGACGCTGGTACGCGAAACTGGACCGGAGTAAGCTACAACGAGAGTTGAGATCTCAGGGTCAAAAAGTCGGATTAAGGGTATCTCTATTAATCCAGGTTTTTCATCATTGGCCCACGAACAGGCCCTTTAGGCGATGTCGCAATTGCGCCTAAAGACAATTAATAGAGCTGCTCCTAAATGATTCCAGCTTCGAGGCTCGCGGCCATCAACATACCGAGTTCCTCACACTGGGCTTCATATTTCGAATCGAAATCACCGTGCAGAATTATCGCTTCTTGCACCGGCT
>CBDUSZ010000059.1:0-15164 GCA_965370015.1 uncultured bacterium
GCTCTGCCAGACGACGCCGGCTAGCAGGCCGCCATAAATAGCAGAACTGAACTTGACCATGGTATCGGGTCCGGTTAAATAAATTATACTAAATGCGCCTGTTACCAGCATGTAAGGCAGGAACTTTCCAAATATTGCGACCAGATTACCCAGCAAGGGTAAATCGTTGATCGCCATCAGTATTGAATGATTAGCCAGCGATGCGGTCACCGCAAGCGCAGAAAAAACAAGTGCAGGGCCTATCGCAATCAGGCCCAGGTATATGCTCCCGCGCTGCAACCAACTACGCCTGTTTTGTAGTCGCCAGGTGTAATTGAATGCCGACTCAATCTTTCTCATTAATGTAATGGCTGTATAAATTAATGCACTTAGCCCTAGTAAACCGAGCAGGCCTATTCGCATATTCTCGACAAATTCGACAATTCTGAAACTGAATCCAGCACTTTGTTCTCCTAGCGGCGCCAGCAAACTCGCCAGGCCAGGCTCTAATTGTTCATGCACGCCAAGCCATTTTAAAACCCACATACTGACTGCTAGAAGGGGTATAAATGCCAACAAAGTGGTATATACCAGACTCATCGACCTCAGACCCAGCATGCCACCTGTCAGATCGCGCCCAACCAATGCCATAATTTGTAAAAAGTGATGCCAATGGGAACGCTGCGGACCAGGTTCACAGGGATTGTAAGACCACACGTAGTGAGCAATTTTTGCCTTGATTGCGGCTGCTTTCATTGACAGACAGGAAGGGTCATAAAATATTTATTCAGCTAACCCTGAAAGCCCTGTTTCGAATTCAGGTATTCTTTTTCGGCTTCGCTACTTTCCCGGCGCAGAATTTTATTTCGATGCGGGAAGCGCCCAAAGCGCTCGACGATATCATAATGGTGTTTGGCAAAGCGTAAATTATCGTCTAACCCGGGCTGGCTAAACAACTCGACACTGACAGCCTGATCGTCCAGGTCTTCGCTATGCATGAACGGCATATACAGGAATGGCTTCTGCCTGGCGGATAATTGCTGATCATAAGCTTTTTCGATAGCACTGCGGGCTACCGCGCGCGACTGTGCTTCAGTGGCAAAGCATTTTGCCGTGCCTCGAAACATATTAAGCGGGAATTGATCGAGTACTATGACTAACGCAAGACATCCTGCTGCTGTGCGCTGCCAGTCGTCTAATTCTCCTCGCTTTGCCTGCTGCCAGGTATCGGCATAAGAATCAACCAACTGCTGATCAAAAATTTCGCTAGAATTAAACCAGTATTGACTGGCTTCATCAGAAAACCAGAAATCTATCAGGGCTTGATAGCTATTTGCCTTATTAATGTCTGACCCCCCTTACTGCTTCATAGAGTCCAGGGATTTTACCAAATTCCGCAATTTTTGTTGGGCCTGTTTTCGTCCAGCCCCCGCGGCATATTGATCAAGACGACTCCAGTCTCGATTTTGCACCACCTTTTCTATGAGCCAGGGATGTATTTCTACGTCACCGGGCTGACTGGCAATCTTCTGCATTACATAACGCTGCAAACTGCCAAAGCAAAGTTCGAAACCCTTGTGTCCACCAGCAAACGCCTGTACCTCGTCTAAATCCATCTCCGACAATGCCGCTTGAAAGCGAGCATACCTCAAAACGGCCGTGACATTCGCGCATTCCATCTGCTGTAAAAACTGACATAGCCATACCGGAAGATATTTTTGCATGCGATTCTGTAATTGCTTAATGTGATCGTCTAGCACCTGATTAAGACTCCTGAGCACCGCTACAGAATGATTACCACTCGATTTCCCTAATGCGTAACCGATATGTACCAGAGTAAATTGGCAACAATCCCAGAATGCCGACGTTTCAGAATCTAGCGCGAAGCTCGCACCGATATAATCAAACCCCTGTTCCTCGGCATACCGTGTAGCGGTTTCGATTAACTGTCGCCCTATTCCCGTTCGACGCCAGGGCTCAAGCACCGCTATACGCAGGACTCTTAAACCTTTGTAGCTGGCAAAATATTTGTCACCAGCCTGGGCGGTGATCATCTGCGCGAGCAAATGCCCCCTGGGTCGCCGCGAGCCGAGATGCACCTGCTCGCACAACTCCTTGTCCAAACCTCCCTCATGATTTAACAGGGTTACGCCTATCAAATCTTTATCTACCTCGGCCAAAATGATAAGAAGATGCGGATTTTCCATCAACATACGCAGATCCGACGGGCGCGTGCGGTAGTGTGCGGAGGCCATCAATAAATAAATTTTTTCTAACAGCACCCGGTCCCCTTTCAGCGTAGCTTGATCGAGTATGCGAAAGTTAGATGAATTTCGTCTACCAGGGTCCATCGCAATAAAATCAGAAACCGGCTTTAATAACATGGTCGACTCCAGCCACATTTCGAGACGATCACCCGAGGCCCAGCGAACCGGTAAGGATAAATTTAATCGCCGCAGCTTTTGGCTTGGCAGGCGCGCGACAAAACGCAGCAAAAAACCCTGTCCGGTACCTTCGTAACCGCCGGTGGTGGTAGCCATAACAACCCTGGAATATTGCCGACACAATTGGCGCAGCATCGCATTAGGCAACATCGCCGCTTCATCAATTATCAGCACATCGGCAGATTTTTGCTCGGCAATCAACCGATCCGGGGCAATGAAGTCAACTTCGAGTTCAGTTTTTGATTGCAACTTCGCCTGCAACATCAAAATTGCAGCGCATTGCCGGGAAGGTGCTGTCACCAATACCGACAAGTGCCGATTTAAAATTAAATCGCTAAGAATGAAACCGAGGCAAGTACTTTTCCCGCGACCACGATCAGCCGTGATTAACGCGATTTGCTGTTTCGCATCATCCAGCCAGTCGTCTATTTCCGACAGCACAGTGGATTGCTCGGCAGTCTTGCCTGAGATCAGAGGGGTTGGCAGTGCCTGGGGCAACTCCGGGATGGGCGGGAGACTCTGACCCTGCACCAGGATGAGACCCCCACTGGACTCGGGGGTAAGACTGTTAAATATATATTCGACGAATAGCGGCTGCGGGGATACCGCATTATCCTGCCAGACCCCGTAACGATCTTTAATCGCTCCCCAATTATTCGGTTGCGGTGACAACAATATCAGCAAACCGCCACAGCTAACCAAACCACTCGCAATACACAATACATCGGGGTTCAATCCATCAAATAAATCGACTACCACGACAGACGATTCACTGCCGAGTAGCGTTTCAATTTTGGCGAATGAGACTGGACTATTTGCCAATTTACGGTCAGATATTACTAACACATCCGCATGCACTATTTGCACAGCAAGTAATAGCTCCAGGCACCAGTCCTGCTCTCCCTGGATCGATAAAACCAGCCGCTGATGAGTACCCTGCAAACGATCCGACAGGCGCTGCAACCAGACCACAATCTCGTCTTGTTGCGCATTTTTTGAGGGAATGGTATTCGCCATTATTGGGTGGACTGGTGGGAACATCTCTGTTTAAATTCTCATCCGCATTATAGAGTAGTGCAACTCAATGACAAAAGATCAACAAATCCAAATCGAAGCCGCAGCTTTTCGCGGACTGATGCAACATCTGCAACAACGCTCCGATGTACAGAACATAGATCTGATGAATCTGGCAGGATTCTGTCGCAATTGTTTAGCGAAATGGTATTCTGCGGCAGCGAAAAATCAGGGACTCGAATTTGATTACGCTAAGGCACAAAAAATCATCTACGGCATGGATATTGGGGAATGGAAGGCAAACTACCAGGGCAAGGCCAGCGACGAGCAACTGAAACAATTCGAGGAAACCAGCGATCTGCACGCTAAAATATCAGGTTACTAAGAGCCTGCCGTAATCTGGTTAATGTCACT
This sequence comes from uncultured bacterium, assembly GCA_965370015.1. GTDB lineage: Bacteria > Pseudomonadota > Gammaproteobacteria. The sequence continues at coordinate 3,852 of CBDUSZ010000059.1, forward strand.
TTGCCGCCGAGGCTAGCCATTAGTCGGCAGTGGCAGTTTATTTTTTCCTCAATTCACGCCGTAAAATTTTACCCACATTGGTTTTAGGTAACTCGGACCTGAATTCAATAATTTTGGGAACCTTATAACCAGTCAAGCTCTCCTTACAGTGTTTTATCACATCTTCTTTTGTCAGCGACGGGTCTTTTTTAACTATCACCGCTTTCACAATCTCTCCGCATATTTCGTCATGCTCACCAATAACGCCTACTTCCAGTACGCCTTCGTGTCCGGCAATAATCGCTTCTACTTCATTTGGAAATACGTTAAATCCGGATACCAGGATCATATCCTTTATACGGTCTATTATGCGAAAGTAACCCGACGCATCCATTTTTGCCACATCACCCGTCTTAAACCAACCATCAGCGGTCAGTACTTTTGCGGTTTCATCTTCTCGATGCCAATAACCTTTCATTACCTGCGGACCGCGAACACAAAGCTCACCCGATTCTCCCTGGGGCAATAATTTTCCATCTTCATCCTGAATCGAAACTTCTGTCGAGGGCACCGGTAAGCCAATACTGCCATTGAAATCCAACAGATTCAGTGGATTAATACACACAGCCGGAGAAGTTTCGGTGAGACCATAAGCTTCGAGCAATGGTGTCCCGGTGGCTTTTTGCCAGCGTTCGGCGATCGGTTTTTGTACCGCCATGCCACCACCCAGGGTCAGCTTTAGTGGTGAAAAATCTATTTTATCGAAGCCAGGCGTATTCAACAGACCGGCGAATAGCGTGTTGACACCGGTAATCGCGGTAAATGAAACATTTTGCAATTCCTTAACGAAATTCGGCATATCCCTGGGGTTGGTAATTAAATAATTTTGCGCACCCACCTTTAGAAAAGTAAGGCAGTTAGCAGTAAGCGAGAATATATGGTAAAGCGGCAAGGCGGTTATTATAATTTCCTTATTCTCTTCGACCTTATCCCTGATCCAGGCCGATGCCTGTTGCATATTGGCGATCATATTTCGGTGCGTTAGCACGGCTCCTTTCGCAACACCCGTGGTACCCCCGGTATATTGCAAGAAAGCAATATCCTGGTGTCCCGTCTCTACCGGTGCGTAAGGGTGTTGTGCGCCGATTTTTAAAGCCGCTTTAAAACTGATAGCCATTGGTAGTGAAAATGCAGGGACCATTTTTTTCACATATTTCACCACCAGATTGACAATCGATGATTTAGGGAATTTCAGCATATCTCCGAGCTGGGTGGTTACCACGTGCTGGATCGGAGTTTCATCGAGGACTTCCTGCAAAACGTGACAAAAATTGTCCACCACAATAATCGCCTTTGCACCCGAATCACTGAGCTGATGTTTCAATTCACGCGTGGTGTAGAGCGGGTTGGTATTGACCACGGTAAATCCACCCCGCAGCACTGCAAATATTGCTATCGGGTTTTGCAACACATTGGGCATCATAATAGCGACGCGATCACCCTTACGCATATTGGGCAAACGTTGTAAATAGCTAGCCAAATTATCAGTCAAGCGGTCCATATCGGCATAGCTAAGCGTCGTGCCCATATTGCTAAACGCTGGGCTGCCACCATATTTGGCAACCGCCTGGTTAAATACATCGACTACCGACTGATAAGCATCAACGTCGATTGTCTCCGGCACCCCTGGGGGATAACTATTTAACCACGGCTTTTCCACGACGATTCCTCATATTGATTTCAGTAAAACCACAGTATTTACTATCCAGCGTAAATTCAACTATTTTAATTATGCTATAGGATACACACCTAATCGCCGGCTGAAAACACTTCCGACTACTCCTGTTTATGCAACTTTGCGCTTAGCTGGTTTTATTTTAGCAAGTTCCTGCGGCGTAAAATCATCGACCATTATTATTTTTCTTGTCGCCGCCTGGGCCTGCAGCAGGATTTCCGCCTCTTCGGCAGACACCAGGTCTAATTCCAACAAACCATCTATCCACTGCTGGTAGCTTTGTAAATTTGATTTCACCTGATCGTTTGTGCGTAGTCTGCGCTCTATCAGTTCGGCCGGGATCACTTTCTTCAGAGCATGTTCCAGACATCCGGTGATATCATTTTCATCATCACTGATAAAAATACCCTGTGTCAATCTATCTCTGGCCCTTCCGGGTTTTATCAACAGCGCTGCAACACGGTGACTAAGGGAATCATTAGGTAGGCGCAGACTCTGACCCAGGGGGAAAATAAATGATCTAACCAATACCCCCAACCACTTCACCGGAAAATTTCGTAATATCTCGTCAAGCGCCATCTGGATCTGATACAGACAGTATTTTGCTGACCATTCGACTAATGGAATATCCAGACGGGGACGTCCGTCGTCTTCAAATTTTTTCAGTACTGCCGAGGCATAGAACATATAGCTTAACGCATCGGCAAATCGCCCGGATAATTTTTCCTTGCGTTTGAATGCGCCGCCGAGAATCATCAAAGTCAGATCCGCCGTCACTGCAAATGCTGCGCTCATCTGCCCCAGTCGCTTATAATAGGTTGCCATGCGTCCCGTCATTGGAGATTCAGCCAGGTGGCTTCCACTAATACCATAAACAAAGGCCCTGCATACATTTCTCACAAAATAGCCTACGTGCCCCAACAAAGCGCTGTCAAAGCTCTCCAGCCCCTCCGCTTCATTGATCTGCATCGCGGCATCCATCTCCTTGACCAGATAGGGGTGACAGCGTATTGCTCCCTGTCCGAAAATTATCATGCTACGCGTGAGTATGTTAGCACCCTCGACCGTAATACCTACTGGCACGGCCTGATAAGCCCGGGCGATGTAATTACTCGGGCCCATACAAATGCCACGGCCACCGTGTATATCCATCGAATCGTTAATAACCTGGCGCATTTTTTCGGTGTTGTGATATTTCAAAATCGCGGTGATCACCGACGGTTTAGCGCCGCTATCCAGCGCAGAAACGGTTAACAATCGGCCGGCTTCCATCATGTAGGTAAGACCGCCGATGCGGGCCAGAGCCTCTTCGACACCCTCAAACTTGCCGATGGAAGTTTTAAACTGTTTTCGAATACGCGCGTAAGCCCCGGTTACCCGTGCGCAGGATTTACCGGCTGCTGATCCGAGCGCAGGGAGCGATATACCACGGCCAGCGGAGAGAGATTCCACCAGCATACGCCAGCCCTTACCGATATTTTCCTGCCCGCCGATAATGTAATCCATCGGAATAAAAACGTCCTTGCCACTATTGGGACCATTTTGAAATGCTGCATTCATCGGAAAATGGCGATTACCAATTTCCACCCCCACAGTTTTAGCGGGTATCAGTGCACAGGTAATGCCGAGTTCGACCTCGTCACCGAGCAACCCGTCCGGATCATAAACCTTAAAAGCAAGACCCAGCACCGTGGCAACAGGGCCGAGTGTGATATATCGCTTTTCCCAGTTTAGTTTCAGTCCAAGCACCTGCTTGCCTTCAAACTCACCTTTACAAACCACACCAGTATCTGGGATTGATCCAGCATCCGACCCGGCGTCAGGGCCGGTCAGTGCAAAACAGGGGATTTCACGGCCATCGGCCAGGCGCGGTAGATAATAATTTTTTTGAGATTCGCTACCATAGTGCAACAGTAACTCTGCGGGACCGAGTGAATTTGGCACCATAACGGTTACTCCGACCGATATGCTGCGTGAGGATACCTTCATCACTACAGAGGAATTGCCGTAAGCGGAAAATTCAAGACCACCGTAGGATTTCGGAATTATCATGCCAAAAAAACCATTCTGTTTCAGAAACGTCCATATTTCTTCCGGCAGATCCATACGGTTATGAGTAATATCCCAATCGTCAATCATGCGGCAAAGCTGGTCTACAGGACCATCGATAAATGCCTGTTCCTCATCACTCAATTCCGGAGTTTTATAATGTAGCAATTGACCCCAGTCGGGTGCCCCGCGAAAAAGCTCCGATTCCCACCATACGCTCCCCGCTTCAATAGCTTCGCGCTCTGTATCTGACATTGGTGGTATTACAGTTTTGGCTCGCTTTAGCAAAGGAAATGAGAGGAATTTCTGGCGTACTTCCGATACCCCTAAAAATATCGCTGGCAACAATAACATTGCCCAGACTATTACCCCCCAAACGGGGCTGAATCCTCCGGCCAGGGTAAATATAAACAGGAAAATTGCGCTGGCTATCGCCAGGGTTTTAAAAGATATTGAGTATCGCGCTATTGAGTATAAAAGCGCAAATAAACCAAATAGAAAGACCAAAATATTCAAAGCGATTGTCCAGGTTGCCGGGCGGTGAATTATTTAATCGTGACAGTACATTATATTGAGTCTAACAACAAAATAAAGTTTCATTTTGAAACTAATGCTAGTGAAGCGAAAAATCAATCTCAGTGCCGTATTTGGCGGGCAATTAGTTGGTATTCGAGAGACCGAAGATAAAATTTGGCAAGTTAGTTTTATGGAGTATGATCCAGGCTTCTTTGACGAAGACGAGAATCGGGTCGAACCGGCAAGCAACCCGTTTACACCTAAAGTGTTACCCCTGTCTTCGGTATAAAGTGTTACCTAGGTGCCCGGTCAGGACCTGGAATGTTTGGTGCCGGAGAGAGGAATTGAACCTCCGACCTACGCGTTACGAATGCGTTGCTCTACCAACTGAGCTACTCCGGCGATGATCCAAGCGTACAAGAGTAAAGGTGCCGAGACTACGGTTTATTAAAATATAAGCAGGCGTCTTTCGAATCCATTCGCATCAAGTCCTCACTAAATCACTTTTTTGGTTTAGTGCCCCCAGAATATAAAATCGGAATTGTTCAGCGGTTGTTGATCCCATCGGCTGATAAAGATGATTCCTTCAGGTAATTCAGCCCATATTCAAGCACCAGTCTTTAGACGTTTTCGCAATGACTGATTTACCGATTTTAAATCCAGCTCCAGCGCCTGATCGGCATACTCAAGCAACGGCATAATATCAAGCAACAAATTCCTAACCTGCCCAGACAAGCCATCGGTTGTTCCCCGCTCAATCATTTTCAGGGCTTTTGCCAGGGAAATTTGCTCGTCTTCATTGGCTTGAGGCCTGCTAACAATACAATTACCCCCCTGGCTTATAGCTTCTTCTAGTTGTTGATCGACTCTTTTCATTAAACTTCCAACTGTTGTCTCCTGGTGAGCAAGACTACTGGCGATCGCACCACTAATAATGACCGGAACCCTCTTGCCTGCCATACGGATACTATGTTTTTCGATATTTGCTAAAAAGCGATTCACAATTGTAGCGGCGTCGATTCGGTTAGTTGCCGGGTACAAAATACAAAATTCTGCTTTCCCTAGATAACATAAAATATCTTCTCCGCGGATGGTGAGTTGAATAATTTTTGCAACTGCCTTAACCACCGAAATCGCAGCATTTTTATCAAATCCAGTAATAATCGTTTTCAGATTATTAATCTTCAGCTTGCAAACGCTAAGACTTATTTTATGTCGAAACGAAAACGATAGTTCGTGTTTTAAACGAGATTGAAAAAATTTTTCCTGGGCCAGCTGCTGTAAAACGTCAACGGCTGCCATATTCTGTATTTCAGTGGTGTCTTCAGTTGCGTGATTAACAAAAATTTGCGCATGCAACCTTACCCGCGTAGTCAGCTCGGTACTGGAAAATGGCATGTTGATAAAATCTGTCGCGCCGAACCGAAATGCTTTTTCCCGGTCATTTTCACTGTCCTTTTCCCCAACCAGCAAGAGTACCGGTTTGGCTGCCAGATTCCTGTCACTCGCGTTTCTGATTCTTTCCAGCAATCCAAACTGATCAATCGCCAGTGAAAGCTCGCAAATAATCACCGTGATTTGCTGTTTCTTGACTAAAAATTTCCATGCTGTCTCAGCGTCCTCGGCTTTACTGCCAATGAAATGACCACTTAAAAGCTTTCTAATCGAATCCGCACTACGAGTTGGTTTTGATACTAATAAAATAGATGGTTTTTTATCTGATTCGGCCATGTTGATATAAATATTGAATATTACATTCGACTATAACCTATTTTTTGCCCGCAATTGTCATGGGTATACTGTTGCAGTAATGATAAGTAGATATTTGTAATATATTTTTCTATAATTCAATTATTATGGAAATATCTAATTGTGTTATAATTCTGTCCTCGTTAGCGCATGAATCCAGGTTACTCATTTTCCGATTGCTGGTAAGCGCGGGTCCGGCCGGTAAGACACCAGGAGAAATTTCGCGACTTTTATCCATACCCGCTGCCACGCTTTCTTTTCATCTAAAGGAATTGCGTATCGCTGGACTGCTAAGTATGCGGAAACAGGGTCGCTCCAAACGCTATTCCACTAATTACCACACGATGAATGCACTGATGTTTTTTTTAAACGAAAACTGTTGTGCTGAATCCAGTCAAACCACTGACTCCCTGACAGCCATCAGCAGAGAAACTTAATGAAGAAACTACATATCCACGTATCGGTTCCTGATCTGCTAGAAAGCATCCAGTTTTACAATAGCCTGTTTGGTTGCAAACCTTCCCGGCAGAAAATTGATTATGCAAAATGGGAACTAAAAGACCCCAGGGTTAATTTTGCCATCTCCACTCGCAGTCAAACCATCGGGCTGGATCACCTGGGCATTCAGGTCGAAGATGAAACCGAAATCGCTGAAATCAACCAACGCCTGAAACAGGCATCGCAGGTAACTGGTGAAATCAATAAGGGCGTATGTTGCTATTCTGAATCTTCAAAATCCTGGACTATCGATAAGGCGGGTATTCCCTGGGAAAGCTTTATGACGATGAAGGATGCCGAAGTTTATGGTTCCGGGGGTTTAAATGCAGGCGCTTCGGCCTGTTGTGTTGATGAACCTGGAGCGGTGCAAAGCACCTGTTGCTAGCCCCCCATATAACTGACGAGAACCACTGCCTTTGCGCAATATGCGGGTGCCGGGTTGGCTATCCTGGTGCCCGATTGAAGAAAAAGGTAGTTAACCAGTCAGCAAGCATTTGCGTATCGGCTTTAAATCCTGAAATTTGAATATTATCAAACGCCTGCGTAGCGACTGCCTGTGGTACTAAATTTCCGCCATAGATGTCGATTAACGCGAGTTCATATTCTTCCTCGAATTCCGGGTGTGCCTGGATAGAGATAATCGAATCTCCATAGCTAAGCCCTGCATAGGGACAAAATTCAGAACTCGAAAACACAGATGCTCCCGGAGGAAGCACCGTTACCTGGTCTTGATGGAATGCATAAATACGCACCTGCTGAGGTGCCTCAGCCATCCAGTCCTGTGATTTATCAATTTCATAGGATTGCACACCAATACTCCAACCCTTATCCGATTTAACCACCTCACCACCTAATGCCTGGGCAATGATCTGATGGCCAAAACAAATACCCACGAGGGGGACAGAAGTAGCATAAATTTCACGAATGAAATCCTCCAGTGCCAACATCCAGTCGAGTTTCTCATAGGCTGCATGGCGCGAGCCGGTAATCAACCAGGCATCGCAATCGTGGATAGATTCCGGCATCTCGCCTCGAATCACGCTATAGGTTCGATATTCTAAATCCTGCCCCGCACGACTAAGCAAGTCGGTAAACATGAGCGGATAAGGATCGAAACGATTGCAGAGTTTTTCATTTAGAATTCCGCTTTCGAGTATGCCAATTTTCATTTAGGTGACTCTTTTAAAATGCCTGAATTACCACGTGAATATACTGCCAGGATCCAATAATTGAAAAAGCTGTACCGCGCAAGCACACCCACGATAGTGTAATGCCGACACATACTAAAAGGTTTAAATGACACTTGCGATATAAATGTGATCGCATTATGTTGATGCGGTCAATCGGGTTTTAATTCACCATATAGTTTCTAGTCCGATTTTGTGATTAAATATTTATTACTTGAAACTGGAAAATCAGGTTTATGAAAAAGCCAAAATTGGCCGATCTAGATTTGCTCATGCTGGAAAAAACAGGCGAGCAGAAAACCCATCAATGGGTATACCAACTCCTACGCACTAATTTGTTATGCGGCAAAATTGCCCCCGGGATTCCCCTGACAATTCGAGGCCTGGCAGAGATACTCAACGTCAGCCCGATGCCGATACGCGAAGCCTTGCATCGTTTGGCCTGTGAGGGCGCGGTCGAAGCGAAAAATAATCGACGAGTCATAGTGCCGTTGATGACTGCAGAGAAATTCAGTGAATTGTGTGAATTGCGAATATTGCTCGAAACCCACGCAGCGGAAAGCGCCTTGCCCTATATAAGGGAGAGTGATATTGGTAACCTCGAACGTATTGACGCCTCGATTGATGCCGCGGTTCGACGCGGCGATGCCGAATCCACCTGCCTGCTTAATCAGGATTTTCACCGCAGTCTGTACAGCGCCAACCCTTTCCAGGTTGTAGTACCGTTAGTCGAAAGCCTCTGGTTACAGCTGGGGCCTTTTTCGCGGATTGCTATTAGCAAACTGGAGAAAATCTATATTGTTGATCGCCATGTGGAAGCCATAGAGGCTCTGAAGCTACAAAATAGTTTTGCACTTCGACGCGCTATAGAGGCGGATATCCGTGATGGCATAGCATCTATAAAATCCGTCGAGGGTATTCATAGTTATTATAAAGGCGTTGCGTAGCCTGGACTGCAATCTCAAATAGCCTATAAGGTGATCACATTGAAAATTATTAACCTGTATGCCATCTCTGTTAATTTGACACTGAGACGCTTTATTGTGATCACATTAAATCAGATTTCACGTTTCGAGTGACAAGATATGAAACAAGCATCGAGCGATCAGTTACACAACGAAATAAAAAAACTACGTCAAAAATACCCTGCCATACGTGAGTTCGAAGTCATCGTTGCCGATATCAGCGGTCACTTTTTTGGTAAGCGCTACCCGATAGCGAAACTGGAACCTTTCGCTACCGAGGGTCTGGCATTTCCGCGAAGCATGTTTGTATTGAGTACGCTAGGGGAACCCCTGCCAGGGATGTCCTATGGGAATGATGACGGTGATCCCGACGCCCATTTTTTCCTCATACCCGGTAGCCTGTGTGTAAACGATTGGGGCAACCAATTGCGCGCGCAGGTAATGGCGACTTCATATAGCGATAACAAACTAACTTTTTTTGAACCTCGAAATGTGCTCAGGAAGGTACTTCAGGCATTTACAGACAGGAAATGGCGGCCGATGGTGGCGTTTGAGTTAGAGTTTTACCTGTTTCAACGCGAGCGTGATGACGCGGATTTGATTAAAATTGTACGTAACCCAAAAACCGGGCGCCTCGATACTCCAACAGTATTATCCAGCACTCGCATTTCTGATTTTGAGCAGATCATGGAAGACATAATCAATACCTGCAACCAGCAAGGCATTGAAACAGGCGCTATATCGTCCGAAATGGGCGCTGGCCAGTTTGAGATTAATTTTAATCACCATGTCGATGTATTGCGGGCCGCCGACGAAACCTGTTTATTCAAGCGCACTGTGATAGAGGTGGCGAAAAAACACGGCATGATGGCCAGTTTTATAGCCAAACCACTGATGCAACAACCTGGCAATGGATTACACATGCACATCAGCGTGGTTGATAATAAAGGCATAAATATTTTTGCCGACGGCAACAAACCCCATCAACGCCTGCTCAATGCTATCGGTGGATTACTCGACACCATGCCCGCGGCCATGTCATTTTGGGCACCAAATATTAATTCCTACCGTCGATTTGTGGGTGGCAACAACTGTGCTCCGGTAAGCCTGACCTGGGGCAACGAAAATCGTACCGTCGCATTTCGCATTCCGCTCGCAAAAGACGGTGCCTGGCGCGTGGAAAATCGAGTGCCGGGTGCTGACGCCAATCCTTACCTGGCAATGGCAGCAACCCTGGCCGGTATATGGCATGGCATGCAACAAAAACTTGATCCAGGAAAACCGGTTGACAACGCAGTCGAGGGAAAAGATAAGGAACTGCCGCTTAACCTCACGTCCGCATTGAATACCACCATTGGTAATAAAGCCTTAATCGAGATGATGGGCGGGGATTTTATCGATCTCTATTGTAAACACCGGGAATCAGAAACCTTTATGTTCGAGCAGTTTATTAGTCCCAGGGAGTACGACTGGTACCTTTAGTAACCGCGACCCCAGAAATGATCAACCGACCAACAGGTTAAATCTATGAGTAATAACAACTTTACCGATAGCTATTCGATGTATGCAAATTTATTTGGCTACATGGGTGCTTCACTGAGTCGCAATCCCGACGATGCCGATGTATTTATTATCGGCCTGCCCTACGACCTGGCGACTACTGGTCGAGCGGGTACGCGCAGTGGGCCAACTGCTATTCGCCAGGCGAGCAGTAACTTGCGCTGGGAACAAAAACGCTGGCCATGGGATTTTTGTGTGTTTGATAGAATTAGAGTGGCGGACTATGGCGACCTGGAATTTCCGGCCGGAAACCACCAGGGATTATTCGACCAGGTCGAGCAACATTACGGTAAATTGCTCAACGCCGGGAAAACTATATTGAGCTTTGGCGGCGACCACTTCGTAACGCTACCGCTGCTGCGCGCGCATAGTAAGGCACACGGAAAACTTGCGATGATTCATTTTGACGCACATACCGACACCTACGAAGAACAGGGCTCGACATATAACCATGGCAGTATGTTCTACCATGCACCCCGGGAAGGCCTCATCGACGCAAGCAAAAGCATACAAATCGGCATACGCACCGAATACACCGAAAGCAAACATGAATTCGAAGTGATTAGCGCCGCAACAGCAAATGATTTATCGGCCGCGCAAGTCGTAACGCAAATTCGAAACCGGGTCGGCGATAATCCCTGTTACCTGACTTTCGATATCGACTGCCTGGACCCCGCCTACGCGCCCGGAACCGGTACCCCGGTAATCGGTGGTTTAACCAGCGATCATGCACTTAAAATTCTTCGCGGGCTACAGGGTCTGAATTTAATAGGCATGGATATCGTAGAGGTAGCGCCCTCGTATGATCATGCGGAGATTACGGCATTGGCCGGGGCAACACTTGGGCTGGAGATGCTTTATGTTCTGGCGGCTGGTCGTTAGCTTGTTATCGGTGATTTATTTCATACAGCTGAAGTAGGGTGTAATAGCCGCAGGGCCTTGCACCGTTTGCATATAAACAGATCAGTATTTCGCACACCAATGCTTTCATTACTCCGTAGTTAATATCGAGTAAGTGCACGAGTCACTTTTCTCGCGGTGAGAAAAGTAACCAAAAGAACCGCCCCCGAACAAG
>CBDUSZ010000060.1:0-15082 GCA_965370015.1 uncultured bacterium
CCCCAAATTTTTGCTCAAACTGTTACTCATTTAGCCCTCTCCCAATACCATCTTTAGATTAACTGCAAGCAAATAATAGTAACGCCATATTTCTAATTTCCATTAGCCATACTGCGAACTTGTATCAGTTTCGCCTCAAGATAGGGTATTTCTACGTTCAGAAAAAGCAGTCTGTCTGAAAAGGGATTTTTTTCTTTAAGCTTAAATGCCATCTCTTTAGATTTGATTAATGATCTAATAAGCCTGGTTTCGTCGATTGCTAGATCCAGACAAGTTAACAGATGATCCGCTGATGTTGGTTCAATTTGAGTGGATGGATTCAAAGTACGTTTCCCTGGTTAGTGACTTTGGCGTCACTATGGCTGACTGATCGATTGAGCGATATAGAACAGGGTAGTAAGATTTGTAGGATTTGGATTACAAGCCGCTTAATCTACTCGAAACCACCATAGCTAACATTCGAATATCAGTAGTGATAGACAGGGTTCGGCCAGGGACAGACGCTCAGTGTTGAAGCGCTATTATCTTATCAGGTCACATGCCTTATAATTCAGCTGTAACGCATGCAGTCGGGCAACCTAATCGATACGCGCACTTTGCCGCTGTCACGCGACCTTAACTTTGTAAGGATCATTTTTTAATGCAAGATAAAATTACCATCGTACTTGATTACCTGAACGAAGTTAAGACTCGCTGCACCTACAATGCGGCGGCTGAAGCGTTAAGTATTACACCGAGCGCTTTAAAGAAAATGCTTGGTGAACGCAGACCTGAAATCTCCTGGCTTGTTACCTCGGGAACCGGTGAACCAGCAGGGTACACTGACAACGAAAAACATCCGGAGCTTTATCGCACAAAGCGTATTATTAAGTCAGCGGAGGTTTTAACAAGGAATCTTGATTTGTAATAAAGTTAACCAGACGCGCATTAGCTAAGCGTTATGTGTCTGAGGTGGACGTCCGTCATCGACCTGGTGGCCTCCTCGAGGCTTTGATATTGCAGGTGCTATTAAGAGCGCAATCGGTTGGAAAATGTCGTATCCTAACAGCACCAATCCTAGAGTAATATAGAAGATAATACGAATGGCTAAACCCAATTACGCTTTTAATAAGCGCCAGAAAGAAATCGCCAAAAAGAAAAAGAAGGAAGAAAAGCGTTTGCAAAAAACAGGAGTAGACGATAGTCAGTCGCAAGACGTTCAACCTATCTCAGGTAACGACGATAACGCGGCAACAACCGGCGACACATAACAAAACGAATCAACCTGACGCATTTTTCGTTTGCGCTGCCGACAAAAAATGTGCAGCTTATATGTGACGTTAAAAGACTACAGGGTCGTGAGCCGAAGTCACCAAGTTGATTCTGGAGGTCGACTTTCTCGTTAGCTGCAGTTCGGTAATTTATTATAAGGGCCGACTTATGGCCGAGATTGCGTGAAAACTATTTGTTATTAATACTTGATGAAAGGGTTCCTCAGTACTCCCCACTATATTAAGCCTCTCCCTGCTCCTCTCTCTTTTCAGCCTTGATGCGCTCATATATTTCTTCGCGATGCACCTCAATTTCCCTGGGCGCGTTGGTACCAATCCTGACCTGATTTCCTATAACACCAAGTACAGTGACCGTGACTTCGTCACCTACCATTATGGTTTCCCCCACTCGCCGCGTTAATATCAGCATAAACATCACCAGGACTTCTTAATTCTGTGTAAGGACTCTACTTGATCCTAAAATATTTGTAATTGATACAGGTCAATTGAGGGGGGCGGTACACTGAGTAAAATCTTCCTTACCGCCCTTTTTATAGTCACATGACAGGGTTACAGGTAATGTCCGAACCTTGTGAGGATGGTTTTATCGGCTCTCTCCGATGCTGCTATATCGGCCATTTCAGGACATAAAAAATCAGCCAATGCATTTCCCTGGGTTTCGTTAAAACTCCATCGCCATAGAAGCCAGCGCGATCTGCCCGTCGCGCGGCATATTAAGATAACCTAAGTAACCATTTCCAGTTAGCAGGCATTCAAGTTAAGGAAGTGATATTCCGAGCTCGACCAGGGGTCGACATACAAAAATCAATTCAATTAGGCCTGAGTGTGCCCAGAGCGGTCGTTATGGTTCTGCAATATTCAAGGAGGTGCTTATCTCTACCTTTAACTCTATTTAGGATCAGGCATCCCAATAAGGTTGATCGCCCCCGAAGTAATTGATCGAAAAATCCAAAAATGCCCGTACCTTGGCGGGCAAATATTGCCGCTCGGGAATGACCGCATAGAAAGTGTGATCAGGGATATGATAGGACTCCAGAATCCTCACCAATTTTCCCTCCCTCAAGTCGGGGCCTGCAACAAAAGTCGGTAATCGACCGATCCCGATCCCTTCCCGTAGCGCCACGAGTATCGCTTCGCTGTTATTCACCCGGTAGCTACCCGACACCAGAACCGCTTCTGACTTGCCATCTTTATTCAGCGTCCACTCGTTTGCATCGCCGGAATAACTGAACAGTATACAGTTGCGTTCGCTTAACTCAGACGGAGTAACCGGCATACCGTAGCGATCAATGTAGTCGGGAGATGCGCATAACGCCTGGCGCAATGGAGCGAGTTTGCGGGCAATCAGTGTCGAGTCTGGCATGTCGCCAGATCGGATGGCTACGTCAATTCCTCCTGCCACGAGATCAATATTTCGATCGTCCATCACCAGGTCGATCTGGAGTTTCGGATAGCGTTTCATAAATATTGGGATCAACGGAGCCACATGCAGACGCCCAAACGACATTGGACTACTGATCTTCAACCTCCCCTGTGGCACGCCTTGTAACTCTGTCACTGCATCCTCAGCATGACCAGCGGCGGCCAAAGCCCGGGCTGCATGTTCAAAATAACGTTCCCCTGCCTCGGTCAGACTGAGCTTACGGGTCGTGCGGTGTAGTAAACGGACGCCGAGGTGGTTCTCAAGCTGATTGATGCGCTTACTTACGGCAGATTTCGAGATCCCTAATACCCGAGACGCAGCAGAGAAACCGTCATTTTCGACGACCGCCACAAACACCGGGATAGCACCGAATTCATTCATTAGGTTATTCCTACTGTCAATTAAAACTCAACAATTAGTTTCTTTTAAAGCGGATTATCAGTCAAGGGGAAACGCACTAAACTACATCCAACCTGCTAACCGACCTATATGGCAATGCTCAAAGGCCCGGCGGCTAATCCAAACCGAATAGAGTAAAACGAATGAAACGAAATATCCCAACTGCCATTTTGAATCCGTTACTGGTTGCACCTCCTACCAGCGAAGCGCCGCTCAATCGTGGGCAGTCGGTGGCGATATCTAACACAAGGCAAGGTGCGATACCCGCTCACCTTGGCATGCTGCTATGGGCGCTAATCGTGGGCTCGTCCTTCCCGGCAGTGGGAATGATGAGCGAGGGACTGCCACCACTATTGCTAACAGCGATCCGTTTCACCATCGCGGCTCTGGCAATATTGCCGTTGGTGTGGCGCAAATCAGATCGTTGGCCCAGCCTTCCCGGTCTGGCCCTATATGCATTCATGGGGCTCAGTCTCGCCGGATTCTTTGGCACAATGTTTTGGGCCGCACATCGCACCACCGCACTGTCGATGGCGACGCTGTATGTCAGCGTACCGTTGCTGGCCTATTTCCTGGGCCGGACGTTCGGTGTTGAGCAGCGTGCCGGTCAATTATTGGGAATCCTGGCGCTGGGAGCAGTCGGTGCGTTGGGGCTAGCCTGGGCAGAGGCTGCCGGGGAGCTGGGTGAACTGAAATTTGGCATAGCCGAGGCAGCGTTCTTTGTCGGTTGCCTGGCTTCTGCATTATATCCGGTGTTAAGCAAGTGGGGGCTGAATCGCGGGTTCCTGTCGCCATGGGCTGAGCTGCGCACCTTCTGGAGCCTGCTCACTGGCGGTGTGCTAGTTGGTTTGCTAGGGCTGATATGGGAAGACCCACAGCAACTGGATCCCATGACGTTTTCCGATGGATTGCTGCTGACCTATTTGGGCGTGTTTTCCAGTGGTGTAACATTCTGGCTAACCCAGCGAGCCACCGCCGTGCTGACACCTGCCGCGGTGACGGCTTACAGCTATCTCGTGCCATTCGTCTCGATGCTATTGTTGTTGATTGACCATCCGCAGCGAATCGACTGGCACTGGCTACCCGGCAGTCTGCTGGTAATACTGGCAATCTCGCTCTTGCTGAACCGTGACGCTACCAACCGACATCCAAATGAACATACCAATCACTGCTACGGCGACTCACAGGCCGAGCAGCTAGCTGTTTTTCCAGCGCGTAACAAAGTGTCTTACCCATCAACTAATTATTAAGGAGCACAAAATCATGAAAATCACAGTATTAGGATCAACAGGCAACGCAGGACGTCGAGTAGTGGCTGAGGCACTGTCTCGTGGCCACGAGGTTACTGCCGTCGTCAGAAATCCGGTTGGTTCTAACGATCTGCCCGCAGCCGTCAAAGTCTTTGTTGGCGATGTCGGCAATGTCGAGGACGTGGCCAAAGTCAGTGCCGGCCAAGATGTCGTCATTTCGGCCATCCGGCCCACACCCGGCCAGGAGAGCGATGCTATTCCGACCACCCGATCGCTGATGGACGGACTTGCGCAAACTGGTGTACGACTGTTGGTTGTTGGCGGTGCAGCAACTCTAACGGTGCCCGGTACAGGGGGTAAGACAGTAATTGAAGATTCAAACTACCTTCCGATTTCCGCTCGGCATATCGGCAAGGCAAGCGCCGACCAATTCGAGGTCTGCCTTGCCGAAACCAGGGTGGACTGGGCTTATCTAAGTCCCGCAGCGCAATTTGTACCTGGAGAGCGAACCGGCAACTACCGATTAGGTACGAACGAACTGTTAGTCGACGCCGAGGGAATCTCGAAGATCTCCATGGAGGACGTCGCAGTAGTGCTTTTGGACGAGGTCGAGCAACCCAGGCACCATCGAACTAGATTCACCGCTGCATACTAATCCTGTAGAGGGGTCCCGAGGACAATTTACTTAATTTTTGGTAGCTAAGATCTCGGGACATAATACTTAATTATCTATATATTTCGAATGGCAACTATGTGCCGACCAGAGAAGTTTAATGATATTCGATCAATGGCAGCTCAGGCTCGACTCCAGAAGTTGACAGTCTGAACTTGAGGGTCGGCTCCCAGGGCGACCTGGTCACCCACCCAGCCCCCTCGAACAAAGCACCAGCCGGCTGGATCTGTAATTCTGTGCCCAATATATACATAAATATATACCATTATGGACAAAACCAGCAGTTTCGAGCAGGCACAAAAAAAACCTACATCTCTGTAAGCTATAGATTTGTAACACTAAATAAGTGGCGTCTCCAAGGGGATTACTTCGTACTTCCATGTACTTCGCCGTTATTCCGACCATCCTGGTCTCCACCCTTCGGGCCGTCCTGCGGACGTTCAAAATCGCCCCCGGCGATTTTGTCGAACCGGGCGCGTTGAATGCTGTAGAAAAATTGGTAATACCATCGGTGCGCCCGGGTTCTCATCCTGACCTTGAGAAAACATTTATGCAAAAGAAAGAGGCCTGAAGGCCTCTTTCTTAAACGGATGAAATCGTGAATCGGGGATTACTGCGCACATCTTGTGCTTCGCCCTGCGGGCCGTCCTGCGGACGTTCAAAATCATTCCCGATGATTTTGTCGAACTGGGTTCTCATCCGAGCCTTGGAAAAACCATTATGCAAAAAAAAAGAGACCTGAAGGCCTCTTTCTTTTTGCATAAATGGCGTCCCCAAGGGGATTCGAACCCCTGTTACCGCCGTGAAAGGGCGGTGTCCTAGGCCGACTAGACGATGGGGACACTGTCTACCAGTAAAAACTGGTGGAGCCAGGCGGGATCGAACCGCCGACCTCAACACTGCCAGTGTTGCGCTCTCCCAGCTGAGCTATGGCCCCCGAGAGAGCGCGTACTTTAATCAAGCGGATTATTACTGTCAAGCGATAAGCGGGAATTTAACTGCTGCTTGTCACTAGCCTGCAAAATCTATGCAGAATCGGCTAATTTAGTCGATGAATATGCGCAAATATTGTTGTAAATACGAGAAATAATTTGTTATCGTCGAGCGCGAATTGATTTCGCACTTAGAAACGAATCGTCAGGATAAATTATGCCAAAATTGGAAGTGATACATATAGACACGCAAAAAGCCTGGGATCTACTTCAAAAAGAACCCAGAGTTGCATTTATCGATGTTCGCTCAGATATGGAGTATTTATTTATTGGCCACCCCAAAGGCGCGGTCAATATTCCCTGGATAGAAGAGCCCGACTGGGAAATTAATCCGCATTTTGTCAGGGATGTTAGAAAACTGGTCCTTGGCGGGGTTATCGACTCACCAGAACATCACTCCGTACCGGTATTGCTCATTTGCCGGAGTGGTAATCGGTCCGATGAGGCCGGCCAACTACTGGTTGCAAACGGCTTCAAGCGCGTCTACAACATCAAACAGGGATTTGAGGGTGACCTGGATGACAATCACCAGCGCAGCACTCTGGGTGGATGGCGTCACGATAACCTGCCCTGGGAACAGTGTTAGGGATTAATAGGGCAAGTCTAGAAATTCATCTTGTTGTAAGCGTCCAACGCAGCCACCTTATAAGCTTCAGCCAGCGTCGGGTAGTTAAATACTGTTTGCACGAAGTAGTCCAGGGTTCCACCCAGGGAAATCACAGCCTGGCCAATATGTACCAGCTCGGTAGCACCCTCACCGACAATATGAACACCAAGTAATTTGTGAGTTTCGACCGAAAATAGCATTTTTAGCATCCCTTCTCTTAAGCCGATAATCTGTCCGCGCGCGGTTTCGCGGAAACGTGCGATACCGATTTCGAAGGCAATTCCCTTATCATTACATTCCTTTTCAGTTAAGCCCACCATGCTGATTTCGGGAACCGAGTAAATTCCGTAGGGAAACAATTCGGGCTGGCTATGCACCTCGGCATCGAAAGCATGGCAGGCAGCAGCCCTGCCCTGTTCCATAGATGTCGACGCCAGGCTCGGAAAACCGATCACGTCACCCGCCGCGTAAATGTGTGGCACATTAGTCTGGTAATTATCATTAACCGTGATCCGGCCGCGTTTATCTGTAATCACACCCACAGTCTCTAGTGCTAAATCATCGGTCACTCCCTGACGACCGGCCGCGAAAAGAACCGTATCGACTAAAATGCTTTTGCCACTCGTGAGCCGGCATACTACTTTTCCATCATCCCTTCTCTCGATGGATTTAAGGCGGTCATCGAGTCTTAGACTAATATTGCTATCGCGCAAGTGGTGAATAAACTCCTCGACAATTTCTTTATCGACAAAGCCGAGGATATACTCGTTTGATTCCAGTATCGTAACCTCGATATCCAGGGCCTTGTATATAGTGGCGTATTCCATACCTATCACCCCACCACCTACCACAAGTAATTTTTTCGGTATTTTATTCAGGTGAATAATCTCGTCACTGTCAATGATGGCTTCGCCGTCGAACGGAATGTTCTCCGGGCGTCTGGTTTTGGTGCCGACACAAATCAGGAAAATATCCGCGCTATACTCGGTCATAGTCCCCTCGGAGTCTTCTACTATGACGGTATGTTCGTCTTTGAAACGAGCATGTCCCTTTAGTATTTCGACATTATTTCGCATCAGCTGATGCTGAATTATTTCGACTTCATGGGTGATTGTAGATTGTAAACGCTGGGTCAGGTCCTCGACCGTAATAACGTCCTTAACCTTGTAGCTACGGCCATAAATACCTCTTTGACGCCACCCCGATAAAAATAAAACAGTTTCCCTCAGGGTTTTGCTGGGAATAGTGCCCGTATGCACGGTGACACCTCCTACCATACTATCTTTTTCAATCAGCAAAGCGCTCTTACCAAGTTTGGTTGCCTGGATGGCGGCACGCTTCCCGGCAGGACCACTACCTATGACGATAAAATCATAATGTGACATTAAAATATTTCTCCACGATTAAGCTAGATTTTAACCAACATACTGTTATTGGTTATAGATTTCATTCCAAATGCCGCCGCTAGTTATCGGAACAGGTAGCTTTTGGGTTCAAGGCGCCTGGCATTTGCCGGGAATTATTGATGGGTGCGTCGACTCTCGTAAGCACCATACATCACACCATAGATTAGTGAGCCATTAAAACTGGTTTGATGATTGCAGATCTTGAATCCGCTAAATTTTATTGAGACTAAATTCGCCCGGCAACAATCATCGTCCAGGCCATTAAAATTCTCAAACCTAATTGTCATAATTTACAATTTTTGCCCGGTTATTAACCTGGCCTTCGATCCCGTCCTGCATATCATAAAGACCCCGCTGGCAGTGGTTACGCTGTTGACCCTGATTTTCAGCCATCAGCCCTTTAGTCCAGTGACCTTGTCAGGTGGTGAACTTGACAGTGTCGGTACCGATTAAGGGCAAGCCGTTTTATTCATTAACGACACGACCCTTATTCGGTTATAGTATCGCAACGAATTGCTCGAACTACCCTAATTTAATTTACCTGGCTGGTTTATCAATTAATCGACAAAAGCATACAATTGAGCCCCAATATTCTGACGTAAAAAAGAGAATTATCAACCTTTAATATCAGTTTAATAGCATCGCAATGGAGATAAATCCAAAACTGTTCCATGAAAAAATCTAAATACGAATTTGGCGATCTGGCTATAGTTCAACGCATCATTCAGCAATCATCTGAATCGAGTCTCACAGCTTACTTCAAACAATCCACGGCGAGTTTCAAGGACGATGGCTCTATCGTCACCGAAGCGGATATCGCGATGCAGCAAGCGATGACTAAAGGCCTGCATAAACACTATCCCGAAGTGATGATGCTGAGTGAAGAAAGCCCCGAACAGGAGCAGCTCCGGGCGATGAATTCGGGGCATGACTACTGGTGCCTCGACCCACTGGACGGCACTAATAATTATCATCATACCTTGCCATTGTTTTCGGTCTCCCTGGCCTTGATCAGCGAAAGCCAGATCATTATGGCCATAGTTTACGACCCGGTAAGGCAAGAGTTTTTTTCCGCACTGAAAGGCCACGGATTCTGGATTAACAACATTCAGGTAAAACCACCCGAGCAACCGCTAAAAATGAGCCATTCGATCGCCTTTGTCGATTTTAAGAGATTGAGTATGGATATCAAATTGCCACTAATCGAACAGGCACCCTATAAATCGCAACGTAATGTTGGTTCCTGCGCCCTGGAATGGGCCTGGCTTGCGGCTGGTCGTGTGCAATTATTGCTCCACGGCAGCGAAAAATTTTGGGATTACGCTGCTGGGTATTTGCTAAGCAGCGAAGCCGGTGGGTTTGGCGAAACCATCGAGGGAGAGCCCATTTTTAATGGTTCCTTATCGCCTCGTTCGGTAATTGCCGCCAGTAACGCTGAGTTATTCGGGCAATGGACCCATTGGATAAGACAGGCATAAGATCCTCTTCTCCGCCTATTATGCCGGGGCGTGTGCAGGCAATTAATTTGTCGGTAATTTTTTCAGCCTGGCTGATACTGGTTCCGCTGAACCCGCTATATGCTAGCGAACCTATTCGGATTGTTAGTCAGAATATGAATTGGTTTCTCGACGACATCGACAATGGTAACCGTGAAAAAGCATTTTCCACGGCAAAATTTTATCGCAAGGTGGAAACCGCTACCAGCATGATAGTTAATCATTTTCAGTTACCTGACATACTGGCATTACAGGAAGTAGAAAATCTCAACGTATTGCTAAGCATTAGCGCAGCGGTATACGCTCGTTCCGGAATTCGATATCAGTCAGTACTGTTAGAAGGCAACTATTCTTCTGCTATCAATGTCGCATATCTGATTAGACAGCGATTCAAAATAAAGTCAGTCAAACAGTTATTTCGAAATGAGCGCTTAACATACGACCGCAGCTTGCTATTTTCGCGCCCGCCGTTGTACCTGGAGGCCTGTATTGAATCTAACTGCATGTCCCTGCTAAATCTGCATTTAAGATCAATGCGCGGCATTCGTTCTGTCACAAAAGGTAACCGCATTCGCCTGAAAAGGCTCGAGCAGGCATCCATTATTGCGCGCTGGATAAATAACTTTCAGCAATCCAGAGCGGAGGACTCACTATTGGTATTAGGTGATTTTAATGGTCTGACACCAAGTGATACTTACGTTGATGTGACGGGTATTATTCTTGGCAAACCCAATAATGAAAATACGCAAACACAGGCCGTAGACTGGATTGAGGAAGATCTAACTGATTTGACAAGGGCTATTCCGGCAGCGCAACGATATTCATATATTTACCGCAAAAAGAAGCAAATACTGGATTACATGTTTGGCAATTCACGTTTCAAATCGAGGTTGATCGATATCACTTTTAGTCGCATAAATTACAATTTCTCGGACCATGCCGCACTAGTTGCCGACTTTGCGTGGTAAATAATAAGCCCCGAAGGTTACTTGCCAGGTTAAAAGCTATATTAATTCACTGTGAAGTATGTGCTTGCGCCAAATACTGTTGCGATTGCATTTCGAGCAAACGACTCGCTGTTCGTTCAAACTCAAACGCCAGGCGTTTGCCTAGATAAAGTTCCTCTGGTCTCGCTGCGGCGCTGCAAATCAGTACCACGTGATGATCGTACAACACGTCTATCAATAGTACGAAACGGCGCGCGACATCATCTGACTGGCTCGACATGACCTCTATATCGGTCAAAATTAAGGTATTGAACAACCGCGCCAACTCTAAATAGTCACTCTGGCTTCGAGTGGTTTTGCACAGTTGTGCAAAATTAAACCAGATCGTATCCTCTGCACAGTGTTGAAAGTGAAGAACGCGATCATTGATCGATATTGTAGTTGCCTGGGTTTGATAGGGTGATACATGCTCCGACAGATAGGAGTTTATCTCAACTTGCACGGTTGGCGAATGTGGCACCATATACATATGAGTTTGCAGCAAGCCCCGTAATCGGTAGTCGTGACCGCCATCCAGATTAATCACCTGGCAATGTTTTTTAATCAGCTCGATAGCAGGCAAAAAACGCTCGCGCTGTAAACCATCGTGATAAAGGTTTTGCGGCAGATTATTGGATGTCGTCACCAGAACTACGGCTTGTTCAAACATCGCCTCAAGCAATCCCGAGATGATCATCGCATCGGCGATATCCACAATCACAAATTCATCCAGGCAAAGCACACTGGTTTTTTCAGACAGCTCCTTCGCGACTTGTCGTAAAGGATTTTGCGTATTCCCCATCTGCCCTAGAGATAGATGTACCTCGTTCATGAATTGATGGAAGTGGACTCGCCTCTTCGATTCTATCGGCAGGCATTGAAAAAATATATCCATTAAAAATGTCTTACCGCGCCCCACTCCTCCCCATAGATAAATACCGCGCATCGGACTCGACGATTTTCTTCGAAACGCAATTTTTTGCCACCAACGCTCTGGCCACCTGACCGATCGATGTACCAGCGCAGATTGTAATTTATCAAGCAAAGTCAGCACATGTTGCTGTGCATCATCGGTGATATATCTGTATTCCTTGATGATATTCGAATACTTGTTAGAGGGATTCATCAGTAGGGATTTTTTATTAATGCGGAAATTGGGGTGAATACAATTCGGGTAGCTATTGTAAATGAGTGTGAATTATTATCACAGTGAGCATTCACTCACGAATTTTGCGTATTGCAATTAAACTACCGTTTTTCCCTGGTTATAAATATATCTGGTTTATATACGCTGTAGCTGAAGAGGGATTCGGTTCCAGGAACCTGATTTTTTAATGATTAAATCACTTATTACCATCGTCAGTCTGATGTATCAGAAGAGTCCCCAGATAATTATCAGATAATTGATCGGTTGAAATGAAAATTTGAAAAATCGTTCAAATTCAATTATATATAAGGTATATTTAAACTAATTATGCGATTTCAGGTGGTAGTCCAGCGGTGATGCAGGTTTTTATAAATTTCTCTGGTAGAATTTTTTTCTCCACTGGGAGGTATAATTTGTTTGATTCCTCGCTCGACAACCCGATAATAAGCACATGAGGGATCAACTGAGTGGTCAAAACACTCACTTGACATTAGGATTTCACTAACAAAATGCCGATAGATAACAGAGTAATCAACCCAGCGCTCGCGCGCCAGCTTTATCACAAGAGTGAAATGCTGAAAAGAAAACGCATGGGTGCACCCGCGGCTATCGAGTCATTTCCACGTGTAGTAAAAAGTATTACTGGACTCTGGCGCTATTCCGAGGGGCAGAAATATCTTGAAGAATTAATTATGGTGGAAGGTGGCAAGCGGCGCGAGGGATTTCCCGTCGAAGCCCAGGAGGAACTGATGTTTTTATATCAGTTGTTGGTGGAACAAAATCGAATTTTAAATTTACGCGGACAGAAAATTACCACCAAGCGCCCCCCCGGAACCAAATTTACCATGGGTATAATTCCTGATGAGCAGTGAATAGCACTTAACCCAGGCATCGAAGCTGAATTTCCTCATCCCAGCTTTTGCAGGACTAGCGTTTCAATACTGCAAGCCAACGCCAAAAATTAAGCAGGCTGGCGAGCGACCCGGCAACATAAGTCCAGGCTGCGGCACGCAGGATAGATCTGGCAGCGGGGACCTGTTTTCGAGTCAGATAGCCTGCCTTCAGTATTGGCATGGCTTTATTAAAGCTGGCGTCAATTTCTACCGGTAAAGTCAGCAGCTGAACCACTACCGCAAAACCGATCATCAAAAAAGCGCCTAAAATATTGATTATCGCCACAGAGGGAATGCGAAAAAGAAGCACCAGTACCGGCGCAGCAAATAATAAGAAAGATCCCACTTTTTGTGCCCAGACAGCGCCATAAGCAAGTCTCGTGCGCCACTGAAACATAGGTTCGGCCGCCGCATGCTGTAGCGCATGACTGCACTCATGTGCCGCCACGGTAATCGCAGTCATCGTTTTTCCTTCGAATTTGTCTCTGGTGAGCCGAACCGTGTAGTTGATCGGGTCGTAATGATCACCCTGGTCGGTAGCCTCAACTTTAATCTGGTTAAGCTTGTAGCGATCAAGCAAATGGCGCGCAAATTCACCACCCGTTCCGGGGAAATTTTCTTCGTCTTTGCGATTATGTCGATTGAGCACCGATTGCACCCAAAGTTGTGGTCCATAGACAAGCAGGAAAAATAGGCCGACAAACAATAAGTAAATCATAGAACCTTTACTGAGAAGATGAATGGTTGGCCCATATTATCTGATTAATTACGCGTTGATAGCTTAAAATGCGCTGATATTTCCGCCCGGGTTCCAGTATAGTCTGTGTAGCCAGGGTAAAAATGTAGCGCTAAATTATTCGATATCTGGATCCGTTCAACTTAAGTTTAGAAAGTAAATTTCCATGCATGATTTTTTTTTAATTGGACATCGCGGTGCGGCGGGGGAGAAATTTGAAAATAGTTTCAGTGGCTTCGAACACGCTCTGACTCTGGGCATCGACGCTATAGAACTTGATGTACGTGCGCATTCGGGTGAACTCTGGGTAATGCACGATCTTGAACTCGAACGCTTAACTAGCTCAAGTGGCAGTTTTGATACCCTGGAAGACCCTCGCTGTGTGCGCCTGTTAAACGATGAGCCGATACCCAAACTGCAACAGGTGCTGGATTTACTGTGGGGTGAAATACCAGTCAACATCGAAATCAAATCTTTCCATGTCGCTGGCCTTCTTCTGGATTTACTGCGTCAATATCCCACTATCGAGTCAGAGTCTGCTTTTCCATGGATTGTCATTTCATCTTATGATCACAGGCAATTACTCGATTTAAAACGCCTGGCCTGTCCATGGGAACTGGCTCCATTAATCTGTGGTATTCCGATTAATGCCAAACAGTTGATCGACGAGATCAAACCCTACTCCCTGCACCTGAGGCACGATTTTGTGGATTTAGCATTCATCGAGGAAATTCAACGCCAGGGCGTTAAGATTATGGTTTATACGGTGAATGATTTCGCTCAGGCACAATACCTGAAAAATTCCGGCATAGACGGTATATTCACCGATTATCCATCCAGTCTTTTAAGTATTGATTAATGCATAGCTCTATATATCGCTTCACCTCAACAGGCCAGTAAAGGCATAATATTTAATTCATCTATGACACATTCCCAACTCATGGTTAACATTGGCCAATACAATATGCTTCGCGTGATCAAAAAAGTTGATTTCGGAATTTATCTGGATGGTGAAAAATACGGAGACATATTATTACCACGCAAATACGTGCAGCCAGATACTGCCATCGGTGACACGATTGAAGTATTTATATATCTCGACTCCGAAGACCGCATTGTGGCGACAACATTAAAACCAAAAGCGCTAGTGGGTGAATGTGCTTATCTGAAGGTAGTCGAGGTGAACCGTATCGGTGCCTTCATGGACTGGGGTTTACCAAAAGATTTACTGGTACCTTATAATCAACAACAGAACCCGATGCAAAAAGGTTATTCCTATACAGTATATGTTTATGTCGATGAGTTAACTGAGCGCATTGCTGCTTCGAGTCGGCTAGAAGATTATTTTACCGATAATCCCGACCAACTAAAGCCAAATCAGGCAGTCGATTTAATGATCTATGGTAAAAGCGATCTTGGTTTCAAGGCGATAATTAACGGCAGATATCTCGGACAACTGTTTCAAAATGAAGTGTTTCGTGCATTGCACTACGGTGAAAAGTTAAAAGGTTATATCAAAAGAATCAGAACCGATGGCAAGATAGACTTAAAGCTACAGCAGGCTGCACATCTGGCTCGAAATAGTCTGTCCGAGTCAATTTTACAGCATTTGAATGAAAATAACGGTAAATCGACGCTGACCGACAAGAGCCCACCCGAGCACATTTACAATACCTTCGGTGTCAGCAAGTCTACCTACAAGAAAGCACTCGGATTACTATACAAAAACAGGCAAATAAAAATCGAGAAACACCAGATCACGCTGATCTCAGAAGCCGATGGCACCAGTACTGTGCAATAAAT
>CBDUSZ010000061.1:0-15019 GCA_965370015.1 uncultured bacterium
ATAATTCGCAGGCTATATTAGCGGGTGTCGAAAATATAATATGGCGGGCATGGAACTGCGATTCGCTATTTCTATTACGAGCGATCACCTGCCAGCCGGATTTGCGCGGTTCTAGCGCGACCACCTGTTGCCCGTTCAGAACCTCGGCAAACGGATTTTGCGACAGTGTATCGGTGAGTGTTTTCATACCACCGAAAAAACTGAATGCTTCCTGCGGCAAGCCTCTTTTCCCGGGTAATAATTTTTTGATCAACATGCCAGCGGTAAAACTACCAAATTCGTTCTCCAATGCGGTCAGGCGCGGCAGGGTTGAACGCGCGCAGGCTTTTTCGGGATCGCAGGCGAGTACCGCAGAAACATAGGGATCGATCGCGAGTTCGAGTATCTCCTGCCCCAGTCTGCGCCTGATAAAGGTGGCGACACTCTCCGATTTTGATTGCCGGCCGCCTCTGAATGCCTCGGTCATCATTTGCATACGGGCTTTCATCGAAAACAAATCCGAACACAGCATCTCGCGGATATTGGCTGGCACCTCAATTAGTTTACTGTTTTTTAGCACATAGCGTTTACCAACCGGACCGCGGTTTATCTTTTGATCCTGTAAACCGGATTCGGTAATAAAATGAGAAACAGTCGAGTCAAAGTTAAGAATCATCGAGGCAGCATGATCGGTTAGATAGCCGTCCGCATCGGTGCTATTGATCAACCCACCACTGCGATTTGCCGCTTCGAGCAGAATCGAACGCACCCCGAGTCGCGATAACCACCATGCCGATGACAATCCTGAAATACCGGCACCAATAATTAATACATCACTGTGTCGGCTCATACATCGACCCCGCTCGATTGTGGACGTTTCCAGGGTAGATCACCACCAAAACGCCTGGCCGATAACGCTTTCATATGCTCAACAGTGATTAAATGTTCTCCCTGATCTATGACATAGGACTCGGTTCTTTTTTTCACCATGGCGCGAATAAAACCGGGGATACGACCGAGTTTTTCAGTTGCCTCGTCAGACCATGTCAGCTGTGCGGCAGGAAAATTGGTGATGGGTTCGATCACATCTTTAGATTGTGGCCGGTAATCGCAGGATGCATCTTCGTCCATCAACTGTCCACCCGCTGCCAGCGGCCGTGCGCGGCAGCCGCCACAGAGTTTTTGAAATTCACAATAACCGCACTTACCGGTGAGATGCGGGTTACGTAGCGCCAGGAAATCCGGCGCCGTAGTCCAGATTGAGTGGAAATCCTGCTGCCGAATATTACCGGCACTTTGCTCAATATACGGACAGGCGGTAACCTCGCCTTCGGGTGTCACACGGCAATAATGGCGACCGGCGATACAACCATCGCCTTCCATTCCGCTGATACGGTTGAGTGCCGAGTCGGGGGCCATTTGCCAGGCAATACGCTTGAAATAAGGCGCACAACGGGGACGAATAATCAGATCATCGTATTGTTGCTGCAGTTCTATAATTTTCCTTATGCTCGATTCGTAACGATGCGCAGAAATATCACCAACCGATTGTGCGCGACCTGTGCAGATAATAAAAAAGAAATTGACCACTCTGGCCCCGGACATTCGCGCAAACAAAACGATGTCTTCAATCTCACTATAATTGCTGTCGGTAATGGAAAAATGGATTTGAAAATCGAGTCCATGCTTTCGGCAATGCTCGATACCCGTCATGGTTTTTTGCCAGCTACCGGGCTTACCCCTGAAGTCATCGTGACGTGTTGCATCGAGCGAATCGACGCTAATGCCTATACCCATCGCACCGGCGTTTTTAAGAGACAGGACTCGCCGTTCGGTTAACAGGGCACCGTTACTGCCGATCACCAGCATCAGGCCCAGTTGCTTTCCATGGCTGCAAATCGCTTCCAGGTCTTTCCTGATCAGCGGCTCACCGCCGGTCAATACCACCATGGTTTGATCATGGTGCAGCGCTATCTGCTCGAGCAGCCGATTCACCTCGTCGGTGGTTAATTCATCGGGTGAGGGCGTTGTCAAGGCATCGGCATCGAGATAACAATGCGCGCAGGCCAGGTTACATCTGCGGGTTAGATTGATAGCAATAATTTGCAGCCGATTGGATTTCGCAGCCATAGCGTTATTCAACTACTATTTCTGGGATCGGTCGGATCGAGGTGAAACTGACCGCTTCGGCACCATTTGCTTTTAATCAGGTCGACGGTATGCGGCGTGATTTCCTGCGTGTCGTGTTGACTGGCCCAGGTTTCGATTTCCTGAATCAGCATGCCACGAATCATATCCGGCGCTTTGGCTATGTTGGCCCTTGCAGCCACTTGCCAGTTAAGCGATTCCTGTACTTTAGCCGAACCTTTTTGAAAGCTTGCCAGTGTTGCTTCAATAAAAGCAGTATCGATGGACTGTAAACCGGTTTTGCGGGCTATGGTTTCCATCGCATTAATGGTCATCTCCCTGCAATAACCTGCGGGGATATTGTCGAGTAGCTTTTTCGAACCCGGCTGCCATGCCATCGCCGACTCTTTGTCGGCACCATCGCTCAGTGACATGCCGGCAAACGGGCACTTACCCGCTTTAGGCGCCGGTTTTTTTCCACTCCGCACCTGTTGTTCCATTTCAAGACGGGCTATTTCGAGGCCCTTTTCCGCGACCCCCAACGAGATGTTATGAATGTTGTTTCGAGTGGCATAGGTTTCGATATTTTTTTTCGCGGCATCACGCATAAAACCTTCCGGGGCGCGCATTAATCGAGCGATAGCCGCAGCCTGCCAATGCAATACCCCGGTTTCGGACGATTCCCGGCTGGATTCCCCGCTTTGCGTAAATGCCTGTATATGTTGTACATCGACCTGCCAGGTTTTATCCGCGCGCGCCTTTTTTTCCGCTCGACCCTTGAGGTTTTCACGTAGCGAGCGGTCATTCACCGATTGCAATAAGGCATCGGCTGCATCGCTCCAGACCATTGCCTGTGGGGTCACCGACTTTTTCAGCTCTCCGCGATCAGCCGCATCGACAATTTCCTGTATCGCGTTTTCGGCATGGCCGGGCATCAATTCGGCAGTTGCGGCCTCGACGATACTTTCGGTGATAACCGTGTGCCCCTTTTCCTGGGCATAGCGCAAGATCGCCATCCGCGCCATCGGGCGTACAAAGTCTGGCACTCGCAGCATGCGTTTTTCGGCTTCAACCGACCAGGAAGTGGTCGCTGCTGCGATGCGCTCAACGCGGGGCTGGTGTTCCTGCATACTCAGTAAAATGGCGCAATTGACATTACGCAGCAGGTTTTCGGCATTGCCACCGATGTCGAGATCAGGGTCGGCATGGACACCCAGCTTGCCAATCACCAGTAGCGATGGTTTTATTTGTGCGACATATTTTTCGATCGCGTCGTGGGCCTTGCCATCGAGTAGCCGCGTCTCAATTTCTATCCCATAGTCTTCTGCAATCGATTTGGCGACATCCAGGTGTCCCTGATATATCTTCGCCAGACCCGAATCGATAATGTCTTCGTGCAACTTTTCCTGCTCCTTGAACTTAAATACTTTTCCCGCTTCTTCGGATAGCACATCGGCAATCTTGTTAAACGCCACGTAGTGGTAATAGGGATCGAATGTGGCGATGACTTTAATATCGACCTGCCACTGTTGCGCCAGCGAAAACGCGGTGAGCAAAGCGCCATACGACTTTTTCGAACCATCCAGCGCAACAACTATTGGGCCATCGCTGAGGCTGCTCTGGGGCTGCTTGATAACCAGCGTATCGATATTACTGCGGCGTACCGTTCTGCCGCAAACCGTGCCGATTCGACTGCCTTCGATGGCTCCAACGCCGATAGCACCCATCACCAGTAAATCGTAATCGCCATTATTGGCTTCACCTAACAGCGCACGGTAATTTTTTCCTTCGAGCGATGATCGGTGGAACTCGATTGCCTGCTGCTGGCATAGCCTGTCGACTTGATCCAGATATGATTCGGTGATGATCGACAGTCCACGCGTGATTAGTTCGTCGTGAACCTCGCGCTGATGTTCGAGTTCCTGCTCTACCCGGTATTGCTCGGGTAAACCACCTTCCATCTGCCGAAACCGTATATCGTGCATTTTCGCGGCATAGGCATGGGTGCCGGTTATTTTACCGCCCCAGAGCTGGGCCAGGCGCACGGCTTCCTCAGTCGCCTGGTTGGAGTGATCGGATGAATCCACTGCCACCAGTATCGACTGGTACCGGGTTAACGGATCAAGCGCATCGTCTAGTTGCTGGGCGGTCACGGTCATGGTTATTGCCTGTCCTGTTTAAAGCGCTACTAGCCGAAAAACAACCAGTAGGAAAATAAGTAAACCACAACAAGAATATTGACCGCGGCGCCGGCTAATACAAAATAATCAAAGCCGGAGAATTGCTGTAACCATTTTTGTTGAGCATTTTGATTCATAAAATGGATTGCTGCTATTTTTTAAAACCAAAATCAACGGTTTGTGTCGAACCGGCAGTTACCGTGGCCTTACCTTTCTGGGTACCCAGCGTGCCATGGAATGCCATGACCTTGTATTGCCCGGCAGGAATATTATCGATGGTATAAGTCCCATCTTCGGCAACCTTTGCGTAATACGGGTTCTTTGCTACGAACACAAAGCCGTGCATGAAATCGTGGGCGTCACATTCGATTTTCATCGCAACACCGCGCTTGAGTTTGACCTTTTTATTAATCGTGCCCTTTTCCGGCTGACTGATATTCATCACCGTCTTTTTCGCCTTACCGATAATTTCGTAGGTATGTATGTTATGCAGTACCGGGTCTTCATTGATGATGGCCACATTGTTATCGTTATGCATGATCTGGGCAAAAGGTCGAAATTCGCAACCCTTTTGCAGAATGCTGGCATCCTTTTGTGAATCGTCGAAAGCCTTGCCCTGCTTGACTTTATCGAGGTAGACGACAACATCGGCCAGCGCACCATTGTTCACCCTGACATAATCGATTTCGCGATTACCGGTGCCACAGACTTCATTGTCTTTGGCGATTTTAAAAACCACGGGTGACGGATCTTTGCCCGAGAAGGATATCTTGCCACTAATACTGCCACCGTCTGCAACATCGATAACCTGGTATTTAGCAGCCGTGGCGTCTGCGCTGGCAATCACGGCCATCACCAGGCCGGCAATCATGTAAGTGTTTTTAATCATTAAAGCTCTCCTTTTAGTTTCAATTCTAATGTTTGGATATGGATTAATCGGCTGTGCTGCGATACATTTCTTCGAGCATCTCGATAGCAAAGCGTCGCTCATAACTACTGGGTAATTGTTTCAGTAGTTGAATCAGTTTTTCGGTCGCCTGGACGGGAGCCACTGCTTTCAAAGCTCGCGCCATATCGTTAGTTCTGCCGCCTGGTTTATTAAATACAGCGGTTATTATCTTTTCTATAGTGTCGTCGACCAGACCCTGCTGCATCTTAATCTCGTCTGCCATCAAGCATCTTTTGAGATTATTCACAGCCGCGTAACGCACACCCGCTTCATTATCTTCAAGATAATCGATCAACGTCATAAGCCACTCGCTCAGCGAGGGTGGTAACTCCTGGACATGTGCATTTTTTACCAGTTCGTCGCCCTCAAGCATCAGCTCTGTAATCGCCTGAATTGCCTGGATTCGCAATGCCGAGCGCTTATGATCGAGTGCCGTCATCAGGATCGGTATCGCTGCACGATTGCGAATTGCGGCCAGTGCTTTCATGCAGGCCTGTTTCAAATCCCATTGCTCGCTATGGAATTGAGTGACCAGTCCACCATAGGCATATTCTATTCCCGGAAGTCCCGGTTTGTTGATCGCTATCTGTGATAAGGATTCGGCAGCATTAGTAGCTAACTTGATATCCGTAGCATTTAACGCCGTTAACAAACTGTTGATAATTCGGCTAGATTTTTCCTCGGCCAAATGTGTTGGTAAACCGGACAGTATTCTAGCAGCCAGGCGTTGCACGTCCCTGGCAACTGGGATCTCTTCCTTTTGATCGAATAACCATTCGCTGCGCACGATATTATTCTGAACCAGATCATGATACTCACTCATGGATGGATCAGAATCGGCTGCTGGAACCGGTAAATTATTCATTTGCTGTAGGGATTGTTCCACACGTTGGCTGTCCTGCAGTATAGATTCAAGCGTCGACATTACTTCTTCGGTTTGATCGTCGCCAGATTCTTTATCACCAGGTTCTTTATCACCAATATCTCTCTCTGTCGGGGTTACTCCGGCCTCCGTTTCACACGCATCCGGGACTGCACCAGCGACGATTGAAGCGACTTCAACCTCCAGCACAACTCGACCGTTCAGAGTTTCATTGATGATATCAATGGGCGTGGTATTCAGGTTTTGATCCATATCAACATCATCGGTGTTTTTCTCCAGAGACATCAATGCCTGTAATGTTGTCAGTCTGATGGCACCGTCCTGATGATTGATCAAGCGCGTCAAAGCACGCGATATATTGACATTCCAGCGAGATAACCGTGCCAGCGTATTGATACAGCTCGTAAGGATTGGGCTGGATAGTTTAGGCCGCAGTATCAACTCAATTAGCCGGGTTTCGGCCAACTCGACTTCGGCCAATTTCGGCAGCAACGGGATAACGGCGAGGATGACCGCTTCGTTTTTGTCATTTAGCGCCGTGAATATTTGATTCTTGAGCAGATCATCGTCAATATTCGCATGCGAAGACTGCAGGGATTGGAGGTAAGTTGAGCGTACATTTGCGTCTGGATCTTTTATCAGGTGTGCATCGGCCGCGGTGTCTGCACTTATCGGGCCTGCGGTTTCCGATTCGAGCAGCAGATTGAGCTGGTTATACGCAAGAAGCGCCGCCTGCCGCACTTTTTCCGAGCGATCCCGCTTGAGCAGCTTTATTGCTGGTAAATATTTGCTGGCTTTTCGATCAACCAGCGCCTGTAGTGCGCCAAGGCGAACATCTTCAGAACTATCGGTAAAGGCCGAAGCCAGTGACTTCAGAGATTCTGGCGAAGACGAATAAGATAATTCGTGCGCCGCTCTTCTACGCGTCAGTGCAGACTCCGATTTAAGTTGGTCCATAACAATTTGCTCGCCACGACCTCCAATACGGACCAGAGATTTAAGGATGTCGTGTTCTATGTCGAGCACATCGTCACGGGTCAACAGGTCCTGTAATACCTGAGTCGCTGACTCTGCCTTCATCTTCCCCAGAGCAATCACAGCCTGACGCTGCATATCCCACCAGTCATCCCAGTCTTCGTTGCTATCGATGATCATATTTTGGGGATGATGATCGGCTATCTCCAGTAATATCGGGATACTAGCCGGACTTTTTATCTCACCCAGGGCTTTTACAATCGCGGTCTTTAATTCGCCGTCGGGATCATTGACCAGCGATTCAATCAGTTGCGGAACAACATGCTGGGCATTCAGTTTGCCGAGTGCCTCGGTTGCGTCGATGCACACATCGATGTCTTCATCCCCGAGTTTTAAAACCAGGTCGTCGATGGCTTCTATCGCGCCTATCGACCCCAGGGCTCGACTGGCATTACATTTATCGACCTCATCGCCAGTGTCCAGTAAGCCACGCAGGCTATTGATAACTGCATCTTTCGAATGCGTCGAAGAATCGGTGGTTTGATTATTGATATCCACTACTAACACTTTAGGCAGCCCTCTGGCCGGTTTTAGGCTAGTTACAGCACAAACAATGCCAAGGGTAAACACATACGAGTTAAATCGTTGAAATTTAAAGGATTTTTTATTTTCAGGGGTGATTTATTTCAATCTCCGAATATAAATATTGAACGATTCGTCTCATCCGTTCGAGGCACCCCACGCGGTTGAACAATTCGTTCAGTTTTGCGAATGACTGTATTGATCAATAAAACACATGCGTTTGAACAGTTCGTTACCCCAGACCCTTGATCGTCAAGTCTCCTGAATCACTTTAATTCCCGTTGAGACAATCGATCACCTAAGCTAAGCGATTGATTTATAGGCGAAACATCAAACAATTCGATCTGGCCCCTAAACCTTTCACCGGTATTGGCAAGATATTTGCAAAAGTGCTGAAAGCAAACTGGTAAAGATGATGACTGATGAAAGTAAAAATCTTCAACATGATGGGCAAAGCGAATTGCCAGAAGATTCAGTCACCTGGGGTCCGATATTATTTTACGGCGTATTCGTCGCTGCCCTGGTATTTTTCTGGTGGCTGGCGATTTATTCCCATGGCGTAACGCCTGCTCATTAGTCGCGAACAGGGTAAACGAAACATGAATAAACCACTCACCAACTGGCTGCTAGCTGCGGTAATCGTGATAGGCCTGTTTTATGGGCTCAACCATATCGTCATGTCGATGCAGGGATTGCCATTGAATTTCGATTTGACGCCGGTGCAGTAGTGTTAAGCATTTATTCAAGATACTTTAAGCGGAAACACTTATCTGCGGTTTTATTATTTCTACTATATTTATCCGCAACTACATTAATTTCATTCGCCATATCGAGCGATGCTTATGCCAGCGGAGAGACGGCTACACTGGTCGCGGAATCGCCTGAATTATCGCCCGGAGTTTCCAAAACTGACCAGGGGCTGGGTAATCGTCTACCATTTCCTGCGCCAAAGCTTAATCGTCAGGACTATCCACGCATAGGTGGTATCAGTAGCCGCTCGATTGTCTGGGTGGTGGCGCAAATGCATTTATTTTTTGCCGCGTTTGTACTGGCGGTTCCGATCTTCGTCCTGGTGATCGAATGGATTGGTGTCAAAACCGCTGACGAGCGATACGACGATATGGCGCATGAGTGCATGAAAATCAGCATGACTGCCTACTCGATTACCGCACTATTCGGCGGCACACTGGCGTTTGCACTGTTCCTGTTATACCCGCAGTTCATGGCGTACATGATAAACGTGTTTAACGCACAGGTACTGGTCTACGCGTTTTTATTCTTTGCCGAGAGCGCCTTCCTCTACCTCTATTACTACAGCTGGTATGCCTACCGCTATGGCAATAAGAAATGGGTGCACCTGACCCTGGGCCTGATGCTGAACGTGGTTGGCACCACGCTGCTACTGATCGCCAACGCCTGGGTCACCTTCATGATGGCGCCTTCCGGAGTAGATGATGCGGGCGTGGTCACCGGCAGTATCTGGGAAATTATGCGTGGCCCGTTGTGGAATCCGATTAACCTGCACCGCTTTATCGCCAATATCGCCTTTGGTGGTGCGGTAATCGGCGCCTATGCGGCTTACAAGTTTCTTGCCGCCACCGACCCGCGCGCCCGCGCGCACTACGACTGGATGGGTTATACCGCCAACTTTATCGCCATCCTCGCGTTCCTGCCCCTGCCGTTTGCCGGCTACTGGCTGATGGCCGAAATCTATGCCTACTCGCAACAGATGGGGATTACCGCGATGGGTGGAATACTGGCCTGGTTGTTTATCGTGCAGGCGGTACTAATCGGTACTATTTTGCTGGCGGGTAATTATTATCTCTGGTCGGGCATGTCTCGCACCGTGGGCTCCGAGCGTTATACCTGGATGATCAAATATATCGCCATCGTACTGGTGACCTGCTTCCTGGTCTGGGTGACACCGCATACGCTCATTTTAAGTGCATCTGAAATGAGGCAACTGGGTGGCAGCCATCATTACATACTGGGGCCACTGGGTATCATGCCGGCGAAAAATATCGCGGTTAACCTGATGTTGATCTTCACCTTCCTGTCGTTCCAGCTATTCCGGCGTGCCGATAAGGAAGTCACCGTTAGCTGGGCTAAATTCGGTAACGCACTGATGATCTGCATCTACGTCGTCGCGATCGTTAACATCATATTTGCCGGTGTATATTACGGTTATTTTACCAATACCGTGTACAAGGTCGGTTCCAGCGTGACACAGGTAGTATCGACGCTGGTGGTTATCATTGCCGGCGTCACAATCGATACCCTGATGTTCAAGGGCGCTAAAAAATTGCCCTCCGAATGGGGCAAGGTATCAAACCGCGCCCAGTACGCACTGTTTGCATTGCCCATTGCCTTTACCTGGTTGATGGCGCTGATGGGTTATGTGCGCTCGTCGGTGCGAACCAACTGGCATGTGTACACGGTGATGAAAGATAACTCCGCCGATAATTTCATTCCCGCCATCGGTTATGCCGGCAACATGATGACCATTGTCACCGTGTTATTCCTGTTTTTCGTGCTGTTTATCTTCTGGATTGCCTCGTTGAGCGATAAAAAGCAGCCAAAACCAGCATTCCTGGGCGGCAGTGATTAATGAATTCGTTCAGTGGAAAAACACAACATCAACAAAGCGGCTCCGTCCTGCTCAAAGTCATATTATTCAGCATTTCCCTGACGCTAGTGTTTACCCTGGTCGCAAACCTGTTGCCCCAGATCGAAGGCGAAGCACCGGTAGACGAGGAAATTGATCTCGGCGCTCTGACCATGGAAAGCTTCGTTGCGCTCGGTGAACGCACTTTTACCGGTAAAGGGACCTGTACCCTGTGCCATAACAACATGGGCCGCGCGCCCGATATCCTGCAACTGAATATGGTCGATACCTCGTCGCAAAGACTGGAGGATGAACGCTACAGGGGATCGGCGAGTTCGGTAGAGGAATATCTGCGCGAATCGATGCTATCGCCAGGCGCATACGTGGTCAAAGGCTATGGCAAAAAAGGCTCTGGCGATACCGAATCACCGATGCCGATAGTCGACAAGGCGCCAATACTGCTCAGTGTGATCGAAATCGATGCCGTCATCGCATTCATGCAGGCAAAAGATGGCAATGAAATCACGGTCGCACTACCCGAAGGATTGCCGGAGCCGGCCGAAGAAGCCAACGCACAGGTGGTACCGGTAACACAGGCGCCAGCAGAAAACGCCGAGGCGGCATTGGGCAAGTATATCTGTACCGCCTGTCATAGTGTCGCGGGCAGTGTATCGCCGGTCGGACCGGATCTGAATACGGTTGGCGACCGCCTGGACAGGGCACAAATCAGCCAAAGCATAATCGACCCGAACGCGGTCGTCGCCGAGGGTTTTTTCCCCGGCATAATGCCCGCTGATTTTGCCCAGAAAATGACTGTCAGCGAACTTACCATGATCGTCGATTTCCTCGCGAATCAAAAGGCGACACGATAATCATGCGTATCCCGGCTTTTTACCAGGCACTGCTGGTTATTATTATCGCTTATCTGATCTTCGATAACGCCTTCCCACCACTATTACCGCAGACCCTGATGATTCAATACATGATCATCACCGTGGTCGGTGTATTGCTGTATTTCTCCTTCGACGACGAGCGTTGGGCGGAGTTTATGACGCCGATACGCTCGGTACTCAGAGACGATGATAAACGCTTGATACGCGGATTCCTGCTGCTGACAATCCCGCTCCTGATCGGTTGGGTAACTTATCAGGCGGTCAAACCATCACTGGATTCACCGATCGAATTACGCCAGGTACACCCTGCACCACCGACAAGCCTGAAGGTATTTAATGCGACCTACAACCTCGGTAAACTCGAAAACCCGGTACGCAACGAGGTAGTCGATCAATACCCGCAAGACCGCGACGCCGCGATGCAGATCTACACCGACTCAGTCGAGGCTGGTCGCGATGTGTATTACCAGAACTGTTTTTATTGTCACGGTGATCGCCTCGATGGTCAGGGGCCTTTTGCCGACGGCTTTATCAATCCGCTACCGATTAATTTCCAGGACGTGGGCACCATTGCGCAGCTGGAAGAAGCATTTTTGTTCTGGCGCATCACTACTGGTGGCCCCGGCCTGCCCAGGGAGGGGACACCGTGGAATTCTGCGATGCCGGTGTGGCATGAATTTCTCGAAGAAGCGGATGTGTGGAACGTGATTACTTTTCTCTACGACTATGTTGGTCAGGTGCCACGTATCTGGGATCAGGATAAATCAAAAGTGGCCACAGCGATTAAGAATGAACTGGTTAAACATCGCTCGACGATGACCGGAATCGATCTCTATCAATATCGTTGCGCTGCCTGCCATGGCGAGGAAGGCCTGGGCGACGGGGTTGCTGCCGAGCGTATGTATCCGAGACCGCGCGACTTTAGCCTGGGCCTGTTCAAATACAAAACCACCCCGGGCACATTGCCCCCGAGTGACGAAGATTTGTTCAATACCATCAAACACGGTTTGACCGCAACAGCCATGCCCGGCTGGGACAGCCTGATACCTGATGACCAGATCGAAAGCCTGATTCCGGTTCTGAAGGGGTTTGACATGACGGCGACCTGGCCGCCTGAAGAAGCGGATGACGATGACTTTGATGACGAAGGTCGTTACACAAAAACCGATTATATCTCGATTGACGAGCGTGAACCGGTAGATGGTATGGTCGACTATAGCCCTGAATCGATTGCCAGGGGCAAGCAGGTTTTCGACAAGGCCTGTAATGAATGCCACGGCGACAGTGGTAGAGGCAATATCACCTCGGGCAAGAAACTCGAAGACGACTGGGGTTACCGTATCTGGCCTCGCGATCTGACCAAGCCCTGGACTTATCGGCTATCCGAGGTAATCGACACGGATGCCGACAAATCCAGAACGCAGACCATTGCGCGAATTTATCAAAGACTATCGATTGGCATTACCGGTACGCCGATGCCGGCGCACCGCGAAGTCGATGAGGGTAATAAGGACCCAATCGAGCTTGAGGACCGTTGGCACGTCGCCAATTACGTTTATTCCCTGCGTGATAAGGCAGGTCCGTTACCCGGTGAGAGCAACGTATTAACGGCAACCAGGCTTGAACAATTGCCAGGCGATGTGAACTCCGAATTGTGGGATCGGGCAAGCCCGGTCACATTCAGACTGGTACCGAACATCATCAAAGGTGAGCGTCATTTCACCCCGCTATCGGACGCGGTAACAGTACGCGCGGTTTATACCATTGATGAAATTGCCTTTTTGCTGGAACTGGATGATCGCACCGACAGTCGACCCGGTGAGGAAATCTCCGAAGCTATACAGGATGATGACCTGACCCTCTACCCGGATGCGTTGGCATTGCAGTTCCCCGAACAGAATGCGTTTGCTACCTCGCCAGTGGTAACGAAACCCCTGTACCGCCATGGCGACAAAAACCATGCAACCACGATCTGGTACTGGAATGCCGGTAGCGTCGAACCGCCGATACCAGCGAAAGCGACTTTAATAGATGCTAGCGGCCCGGAGCAAAAACTGAAGTTCCGCGATGCAGGAGATCTAAGCGCCGTCGGCGCATGGAACCACGGGCAATGGAAAGTCATGTTCACCCGACCAAGGCAAAGTGGTAATAATGACATCAGCTTCGACGAGGGGCGCTTCATGCCGATTTCTTTTGCCAACTGGGACGGCAGCAATGGAGAAGTGGGGTCGAAACATACGCTGACAACCTGGTATTGGCTGGTATTACCACCAGATATCGATATCGCACGGGTTATCGGTATTCCGGTGTTAGTTACCTGCCTGTTCTTCCTGTCTGGACTAACGCTGGTCCGGTCGCAACGGAAATTGGTTAGATAACGAGCTTGAAGGTACTCGCGCGGGGATATATCAAGCTGTCTTGCGAAAATAACAATAGAGATACATTTGCTCTACCCCACCCGGCGTAATATGCAATTCTTTATTGTGGCGCGTTAGCTCAAATGCGTCACCTAACATATTCTCTAATTGTTCCTGATTGTAGCGTTGTACCGGCAGACCACTGCATTTAGCTGGCGCCTCTGTTGTAAATGTACCAATAATCAGATGTCCACGCGGTTTCAGGGCGCTTAATAACCTGTCTCGATATTTGTCTTGCTGCTCAGTCCCGGTGAGGAAGTGAAACACTGCGCGGTCATGCCATAGTTCGTAGTACTGTGCCGGCAATTCAAGCCTGGTGATATTGCCTTCCAACCACCGCACCAGTTTTGCTTTTTTTCCCAATCTTGCTCTGGCCAAAGACATTGCCTTGTCTGATATATCGAGTACCGTGATTGATCGGTAGTCTGCCTCTAGCAGGTCATCAACCAATGTGGATGCGCCACCACCGACGTCAATGATTGGCGCATTTGCGTCGAGGTCAAGATCCTGAATCCAGCTTAAGGAAGTCGCCAGGTGAGGTGTATACCAGCCCAGGACCTCAGTCTGACTGTTTGAGTAGGTTTGTTCCCAGTGCTTATTATGGTTCATCGCTTACCCGTGTAAAGTCTGCGCAACGCCGGTTTAAATTCACAATAGCATTGTATTTAAGACAAATTGAGTATTCCTTGATTTGTTCCAAAAAAATGGCTGGTAGTCGAAAACAGCCTCGGAAAAAGCTGAAATAAAACCTCTGATACACTCAACCATGGCAATTAAGTTAACCTAATATTTCGGTACCAATTTAACCTGTATCAATTTTCATTTCATTAGATTCCCTATTATTGGCTATGAACCGAAAACCAGGAGTGAGATATGAACATACTGTCAGTCGCAATCGTAATTGCTCTGTTGTTGACCATTGCCGTACTTGGTACCGGTATCTGGTCTATGGCTCACGGTGGGGAGTTCGATAGGAAACATTCAACCCAGTTGATGTTTGCCAGAATTGGGATGCAAGCTGTTACGTTAGTATTTCTTTTTTTAGCTATTTATCTAGCCAATACCTGACGCGTAAATATGACACCAGGGTTCATTGGGCAGACTGATTCCCCACTATCTCTGAACCCGAGTCGCTCACATAGAGCGCAGACAACAACGACGACCTGCCAGTCGCCGCTGTGGAGACTAATGCTGTCTGTATAGCGAATTTTCCACAGACAGTCACTCAGGATTTAGCGATTCCATCATTAGAAACAGGTGCATTATGCAGGACCAGGAGTATTTCAAAAATCAGTTGATGGCACGCATACACGGACTCGTCCATCGAATCAATGCTATCGATAAGGACATCAGACATGAAGGCATGTCCGCCGACTGGAGTGAGCAGGCAACCGAGCGTGAAAACGATGAGGTGCTGGAATCACTCGGT
>CBDUSZ010000062.1:0-14866 GCA_965370015.1 uncultured bacterium
AATGAAGTTGGTGGGATTGGTGTCTGGGTTCTAATTCCTTTCTTCCGGTGAAATTGTAGCATTGTATAAGTTTTCATTCTTGTCGAAACATCCGACGGCCTGGATTACGGCCTGGTTGTTGTCAATGGTGAAGGGATTGTCGGCCCTGTAGTTGCGCATGCGGCAGCCAAACAGCGAGACGGTGAGTTTTTGGTTGCCTTTGACCAGCATGTAGTCCTGGGATTGATTTTCCGGGACCGTGGTCAGCGCTCGGTTGGCTCCTGAGAAGGCCTCGACATTGGTCAGGGCCGTGTGTCCCTGTCCTTCGATGA
This sequence comes from uncultured bacterium, assembly GCA_965370015.1. Lineage (GTDB taxonomy): Bacteria > Pseudomonadota > Gammaproteobacteria. The sequence goes on from CBDUSZ010000062.1 coordinate 312, forward strand.
TGATGGGGTGGATGTTTTCGACCGGTTCACCGCAATTGGCGATGATGGAGCCTTGGGCTATCTGCCTCGGTGATTCTTCTGTTACTGGATCTGCCCGCTGCCGTGAAAAAAGGCGAACAGCAGGCACAAAAGCTTCTGCAACAATCGCATAGCATCGAGTCAACTAATCCCGAACTCGCCAATACACTGGCAAACACAGCCTATAAGCTGATGCTACAACCCGGTATCCCAGGCGATGTGAAAGCCGCCACAGGCCTATTCACCGCAAACAACCACAACCACTCGGTCGATATTACCAAAACGGTGGCTATAACAAAGCCTGAGAAAGAAGTTCGTTATATCGGCGAAAACCAGCGTTATCGTATCGACAGGGCGCTGGCCAGTGGCGGCGCGGGTATCGTATATCAGGCCTTTGACACCGTCCTCGAACGCCAGGTAGCGTTAAAAGAATTATTTAAGGAACTCGCTAATGACAAGGAACACGCTGAACGCTTCAGGGTAGAGGCCAAAGCCCTGGCCTCACTCAATCACCCCAATGTATTACCGGTTTATGATTTTCTGCAGCAAAACGGACATTTCTGGCTGGTGATGGAATTGCTTGAGGGCGGTAACCTGAAGCACAAAATCAACCAGTCTGGCACTTTGACCATTAGCGAAAGTATTAATATCACCAGGGGAATTGCTTCAGGACTGGGCTACGCGCACCAAAAGGGCTTTATCCACCGCGACATTAAACCTGCCAATATACTCTTTGCAGCTGATAATTCTTATCGCATCACAGATTTTGGTATCGCCAAGCACGGGGCATCAACCGTGAAGACCCAGCACGGGATAATTATGGGGTCTCCCGGCTATATGAGTCCCGAGCAGGCGGCCGGGGAGGAGATCGATCCGCGCTCGGATATTTATTCCCTGGGTGTCACCCTGTTCCACATGCTAACGGGCAGCCTTCCGTTCGAGGGGAATACTGCTTCAGTGATGGCTCAACATATTACCCAGGCGCCACCCAGCCCTTGTGGGCTTAACCCGGACATAAGTGATGCAGTAGAAACGATAGTACTGAAAATGATGGAGAAAAATCCGCAACACCGCTATCAGTCGACTGACGAGTTAATAAAAACGCTGGATAAATTGAAACTGACTTAAGTTTCCGGGTTAAACAGGATAAGATTAGAACCTATTCCAATTTAGAGAGTAGTTTCATGGCAACACTGAATTTGCTGATGGACGACGTAGTAGTAAAAAGTTTCCCACTGGATAAGAAAGGCATCACTATTGGTCGTTCTCCCGATTGCGATATTCAGATCGAGGAAAGCTCAGTCAGCAGCAAACACGCCCGAATTGAAATGCTCCCCAATCCAATCGTGTCAGTATTGACTGATATATACATTGAAGATCTCGGTAGCATGAACGGGACCTGTGTGAACGATGAACAGATCAGTCGGCAAATGATACAAAACAAAGATCGCATTCGCATTGCCTTTACCGAGTTCATATTAGTCACCGAAGAGACCGGCAATCTCGCCAAAACTACTGTTTTACTGCAATAGTTAACTTAGAGGCTAGTCCCGCATAACTAGCCCGTTTTTACATTAATCCTGAAGTTGCAGGCCTAACCTGGGTCGAGTCTATATTGCTACCTTTTCAGTCGGTGGGCCAGATCGATCTTATCGGTAAGATCGATGTTTAATTAGCCATTTACTTTTTAGCAGTTACAACAAGGTCTACGCGCCGATTAATCGCACGACCTTGTTGCGTTTCATTGGAAGCCATAGGTTTGGACTCGCCATAGCCGATATATCCGATTTTATATCCACCGGCAAACGACGCCAGGTATTTAGCTACCGAGATCGCTCTTTTAGTCGAAAGTTTTAAGTTGTAATCGGCAGCACCGACTGAGTCTGTATGCCCATGCACCGCTACTATTTTCACATCTAAAGTCTTTATTATGTCATTCACCTTTGACAACAGTGGTTTTGACGCCATTGGAATGGTTGCAGCCCCAGATGCAAAATTAATTCTCTTAAGCCTGAAAATAAGTTTACTTCCCTGCTGATAAACTGACGCTTCGTCCTCAGAAAATTGTACTCTTGCCTCGTCCATTGCCTCCTGGAACTTGACCTGGATGGCAGATTTCCTCAGTCCCTCCTTCTGTAGCCTTAATGCCTCTTCCTGTAACCTTAAAGCGTCTTCCTGTGATTTTAGGGTATCTTCTGACAACGCCAAATTTGACTTGGTCGACTTCAAATTAGCTTCCAGACTACCTACATTTTTAGACAGTACCCCGAGCTCCTGATTTTGTTTATAAATTCTTAATGCAATATGCTCCGGTGTGCCTTCGGCATTTAAAATAACGTCCATCACACCTACCAGTAAAGCCGTACTATCCAGCGCTTTTTTAACACTTTTTTGATGAATTTCAGGGTTGCGGGGGCTCTGTGCAATTAGATTTTCAGCTGCATTAATATCCATCCTGGCGATTCTTAGTGCATTGGGTGTGAGGTCTTCTGCGTCTCTCTTGATTACGTACTGAATGGCCTGTATCGAGGTATCCAGCTCGCTAAACTGGACTGCTTCAATTTCTAAAGCGAGATATATTTTTTGAAATTCGGAAAACTCTTTCGGCTCAAGCGTCTTCGAAAATTCATCCGTTTCGTCTCTTAAATCATCATCGACATCAGCCAGCGACACTAGCAACTTCTTACTATTTCTTAAACCAGCCTGCAGAGAAGACTTCCTGGCTTGAAGGATCCGAACGGCGTTTGACTTCCTAACTCCAGATTCTACACGCGCTTCCTGGAAATAGGCCTTTGCAATTGCCGCATTTTCCAGAATACTTTCTTTGCTGTAATTGCGGGTCAGCCCTAGTCTGGCTCTTGTCAAATAATCCATTCCCTTGGTATATAGCTTAATAGACAACAGATCGGATTGTTCATCCTCGGCTTTATACATTATTTCAGCAACCTCAGAAACAGCCGCTACTGCATTGTCACCCGAGGTAAGCTCAGCTTTTTTTGCACTTGCACAGCCAACAAGCATGAGCACAAGGCCGTAGCATAGAATTAATTTAATTTTTTTCATCGTAAATTTTCCAGTATTATCTAAATGGGTATAGTCCGAATTCAGTGCGGCAATCCAACACTGCTTATATAGTTGAGACTGTGGCAATTTTCCACAAAATATCTGCGTGAATTAACCCAGAGCACTTTGCTGTGGGTTAAGGCGCCGTTTGATATGCAAAATCTCCGCCAGGAGAGTGGTTAACGAATCACTTCAGGCAATTCCATCAGGCTCTTGATACTGCTAGTCGGCTCAATCCCCCATGGATCAAAAACCACATTATGCGAGCGCTGTAACCAGGCGGCTTTCATGCCAATATTGACTGCACCCTGAACGTCAAACGGGTTACTCGACACCAGCCAGGCATTTTCTACCGTCGTGCGGGTGGATTTCAGGAAATAGTGGTAAACCTCCGGGTTAGGTTTGAAGGTTTGAACGTCGTCGACGCTGACCACGCCGTCGAAATATTCGCTGATACCCGCGTGTTCGAGCAACCCTTCTACTGCACTTTGCAGGCCGTTTGAAAACCCATAAAGGCGGAATCCGGCATCCTTCGAAACTTTCAGACTATCGACGACATCGTCAAACGCGGGCAGAACACGGTAGGTTTCCATCAGCGTTTGTTTTGCCGCATCGTCGAGCCCTGTCTGCAATAAGGTATCGGTATAATCGAGCGCGTTTGCAGTGCACACCGCAAAGTTTTGGTAGCGCCGCATGAGGCCGCGTTTAAAAGTATATTCGAGTTGTTTGTCGCGCCAGATACGCGCAAATTCGGTAGACTGACTGGTGAATTCGGCAAGTTTGGTGGTGACACCGTAGGGGTCAATCAAGGTACCGTATATGTCAAATCCAAGCGTTATGGCCATGCTCAATCCTCTTTATTTGCGAGTGTCGAATTAACCTGATAAAAATCGGGCCAGCGTTTTTTGACCACATCGCCGTCGCTGGCGAGGGCAAGGCAGGTATCGAGTATCACCGGTTTTTGCCGCGCCGGGAGTTTCGCCGCGCGCTTTTCCAGCTCGGCGTGCAGGGTTTGATAAGCGGTTGCAGAAATTGGTGCGAGCAAATCGATTAAATGTGTGCAACTTGCACGCTGGCTAATGCGTTCACGCACCTGCTTCATCCACCCCGAGCCGATCTTTATGCCGATTAGCGAATTCATCTGGTTTGCAGCCTGGGCACAAATACCAAATGGCGTGAGATCAGACACGGCGTCCGCATCGTGAATGACAAAATCGATGTCGATAGTTATTCGTACCCACATATCATGCACCGATTCACCCGCCTTGATGAGGCCGCCGCGGTGGCCCTGATCGTAGCTACAATCGTAACTACGGCTATCGAGCAAATGGGCCTCGATATCCCATAAACCATCGTCGCGCACAAATCCTTCGCAACAGATATTGCGCTGATGTAATTTTTTTCGTTTTACCCTGTGTTGTAACGGCATGGTTAAGCTCTTCGAGTCGCTCTTCGATTTGCCAGTGCCAGCGCCGCTTTCGACGCCGACTGGCGATCGAAAAATTGACTGATATAGGCGCCAGCCTCGAGTAGTTTATTCATGTCCACGCCGGTTTTGATATTCATTCCATGCAGCATATATATCACATCTTCAGTGGCGACATTACCGCTTGCGCCTTTTGCGTAGGGGCAACCACCAAGGCCAGAAACCGAACTATCGATCACCGCAATACCGCTTTGCAATACCGCATGCAAATTTGCCAGAGCCTGGCCATAGGTATCGTGGAAATGCACTGCCAATTGATCCATCGGCACCACTTTACTCACCTGTTCGACCATCGCCTGAGCCTTTCCCGGCGTCCCAACACCAATGGTGTCACCGAGTGAAATTTCATAACAGCCCTGGTTCATCATTGTTTTCGCGATGCCAGCCACCACTGCCATCGAAACCTCGCCTTCGTAAGGACAGCCCAGCACACAGGAGATATAACCGCGAACTTTCATATTCTGCGCAATTGCGCGGTCGACGACTAGCCGAAAGCGCTCGATACTTTCATCTATCGAGCAATTGATATTTTTTTGCGAAAAGCTGTCCGTCGCGGCAGCAAAGATAGCAATTTCCTCCACGCCGGCATCGATCGCTGCTTCGAGACCTTTCATATTAGGTACCAGCATCGGATAAGACACATCCTCACGCTTTTGAACACCTTTAAACACTTCGCTGCTGGAGGCCATTTGCGGTACCCATTTGGGTGACACGAAGGCACCCGATTCGACGACCGGCAAGCCAGCATCGACGAGTTTTTCGATGAGCGCGATCTTGACGTCTAGCGGAACGCTTTTTACTTCATTTTGCAGGCCATCGCGTGGGCCCACTTCGACTATTTTTACTGAAGTTGGGATTGTCATCGAATGTAGTTATTAAACTTCCTCTCTGGTAATCATTATACCTGCGATTGGATGGCGAAATGATAAGACTTATTCCAGCTTAATCAGCTGATCACCTTCGACCACCTGCTCGCCTGCTGCAAAATACACTTCGGCTACCGTAGCATCGTCAGGCGCAACTATGGAATGTTCCATCTTCATCGCTTCGATTACCACCAACGTGTCTCCCGCCCGAACCTTATCACCGACCGCTACCGGCAACGCAATAACATTACCTGGCATCGGTGCGACCAGGTCCGCACTGCTGGCATCAGTGGCGAGAACCACCTTGCTGGCATTATATTTTTTGAACTGCCACGAGCGACCGAGATGCCACAAACCAATCTCGTCTTCGCGCACCACCAGCGGGATATCAAATCTTTGACCATCGATTTCGCACAACATGCGACCATCGTCGGCGATGTGTCCTGCTACCTGATATACCGTCTGATTTAATTCAAATTGCCATTCCGATCCCAGCTCGCTTACTTCTATTTGATACTCCCTGGTTTCGTCGCTAAAGCGCAATAATTTTCTTGCAGGTTGATTCATGCGCCAACTGTCAGTATCGGACCACGGAGAATTTACAGCATCACTTTGGGTTCGGCTCGCGAGGCTGGCCTGTTTCCTGGTCAGCAACTGAACCAGCCCGGTTAGCAGGATAATCTCATCTGCAACCATGTCAGCGGAGTCGAACAATTGAGCCTGGTGTTTTTCGATAAACCCGGTATCAAACGCAGCCTCGGCAAAATCGTCAATCGACAGCACCGAGCGAAGAAAGCCAGTATTAGTTTTTACGCCTATGACCTGGTAGTCGTGCAGGGCGCCGAGCATCTTCGTTAATGCGCAGGATCGGGTTTTACCATGGCTGATCAGTTTCGCAATCATCGGATCGTAATAAACCCCGATCTCGTCACCTTCGCGTACCCCGGAATCGATACGAACCTGCGCATCAGCGGCAGGGGTGTGCAGGTAGTGCAACTTTCCACTACAGGGTAAAAAATCATTATCCGCTGCCTCGGCGTAGATGCGCGCTTCGAAGGCGTGCCCATCGAGGCTGATTTCGTGTTGCGCCAAAGGCAGCTCTAAACCCGCGGCGACTTCAAATTGCCACTGCACCAGGTCTAAACCAGTGATCATTTCGGTCACAGCATGCTCGACCTGGAGTCGCGTATTCATTTCCATGAAGTAAAAACTATCATCGCTATCGAGTAAAAATTCGACTGTACCGGCACCGACATAATCGATTGCTTTCGCACAGTTGATGGCCGCTTCGCTCATTTGCGCCCGCAAGCTATGGTCCAGTCCCGGGGCAGGCGCTTCTTCGATTATTTTTTGGTAACGACGTTGGATCGAGCAGTCACGATCGAATAAATGCACCACATTACCATGCGTATCAGCGAAAACCTGCAATTCGATATGGCGGGGTGCAGGCAGATAACGTTCGATTAAAACCTTGTCGTTGCCGAAGGACGCCAGCGCCTCGCGTCGTGCAGAAGTAAGTGAGGCGAGGAAATCGCCAGCCTGCTTAACAATGCGCATGCCCTTGCCGCCACCACCAGCGCTCGCCTTGATCAATTGTGGGAAGCCTATGCGTACAGATTCTGCTGATAACACTACATCTTCCTGGTTCTCACCATGGTATCCGGGTACCAATGGCACATCTGCAGTCTGCATCAGGCGTTTCGCTTCGCTCTTCGACCCCATGGCTTCGATAGCGCTCGCCGGGGGACCGATAAATACGATATCCGCCTGTTCGCAGGCGCGTGCGAAGGCGGCATTTTCAGACAAAAATCCGTACCCGGGATGAATCGCCTGGGCACCGCACCGTCGAGCAATATGGAGAATTTTGTCACCTCGCAAATAACTCTCGTTAGCGCTTGCAGGGCCTATGCAATAGGCTTCGTCACATGCTTCTACATGCAACGCGTAGCGGTCGGCTTCGGAGTAGACTGCGACAGTGGTTATTCCCAGACGCTTCGCGGTACGTGAAATGCGGCAGGCAATTTCCCCACGATTGGCAATTAATATTTTATCAAACATCGTCAGTCAGGATTTCCACTTCGCACTGCGCTTTTGCAAAAATGCATCTAGCCCCTCGCGTGCTTCATCGCCAGCGCGGATTTTAGCAATGCGTTCAGCGGTCTGTTCAATAACGCCCTCGTCGCCGAGGCGGTTACTGACGTCGCGGATCAGATTTTTCGCTTCAGCCTGAGCACTGGGCCCGCCGAGCAATAATGCCTCGATTAATTTTTGCACGCGAGCATCCAGCACTTCCGCATCGACGACTTCGTGCAACAACCCAATACTGAGTGCCTGCTCAGCATCGAATCTCTCTGCACTCAGAAAATAGCGCCTCGCCGCGCGCTCGCCGATTGCCGCGATCACGTATGGTGAAATTACTGCCGGAATCAGCCCGAGACGAACTTCCGACAGGCAAAACAGGGCGTTGCTCGATCCTATGGCAATATCGCAACAGGCGACCAGGCCGACGCCACCACCAAAGCTCGCCCCCTGAACCACCGCTATTACCGGTTTTCTGAACTGGTTCAGGTTTTTCATCAGGCGCGCCAGTTCCATCGCATCGTCAAGGTTTTGCTGATATTCATAATCTGCCATACGACGCATCCAGTTGAGATCGGCGCCAGCGGAAAAACTCTTGCCAGCCGCACGCAGTACCAACAGCCGCACCAGCGAGTCGTTTTCGGCTATTTCCAGCGCCTGCAGTAATTCGCCAATCATCAAATCATCGAAGGCATTATGTATTTCCGCCCGGTTTAAAGTGATGGTTGCTACGCCACGCTCGTCGGTACCCATGGTGAGTGAACTAGTGTTCATCATCACATCCTGAATACGCCAAATTTGGTTTCTTCAACTGGCGCATTCAAAGCCGCCGATAACCCGAGACCAAGCACCCGTCGCGTATCGAGCGGATCGATAATGCCATCATCCCAGAGCCGGGCGCTAGCGTAGTAGGGATGGCCCTGTACTTCGTATTGCTCGCGAATTGGTTGTTTCAAAGCCACTTCGTCGTCGTCGCTCCAGGTTTCACCGCGTAACGCCTTTGCGTCGCGGGTTACTTGCGCGAGTACGCCAGCGGCCTGTTCGCCACCCATCACCGAAATGCGTGCATTCGGCCACATCCACAGGAAACGACCACCGTATGCACGACCACACATTGCATAGTTACCGGCACCGAAACTACCCCCGACAACAACGGTAAACTTGGGTACACGGGCACAGGCGACAGCGGTAACCATCTTCGCGCCATCTTTGGCAATACCGCCCTGTTCATATTTTTGACCCACCATAAATCCGGTGATGTTTTGCAAAAAAATCAACGGGATGCGCCGCCTGGCGCAAAGCTCGATGAAATGCGTGCCTTTCAGCGCCGATTCGGAAAACAGGATGCCATTGTTGGCGACAATACCAACCGGGAACCCATGCAAATGCGCAAAACCACAAATTAATGTAGTGCCGTAAAGTTGCTTAAATTCGTTGAATTCGCTGGCATCGACCAGGCGCGCAATGATCTCGCGGATGTCGAACGGTTTACGCAAATCGCAAGGTACAATTCCGTACAGATCTTCCATTGCATACAACGGCTCAAGCGGTTCGCGTAACGCAATATCGACTTGCTTGCGGCGGTTCAGTGTAGCGATAGCATCGCGCGCCAAAACCAGCGCATGGGTATCGTTTTGCGCCAGGTGGTCAGTAACCCCGGAAATTTTGCAATGCACATCAGCACCGCCAAGATCCTCGGCGCTTACCACTTCGCCGGTTGCCGCTTTCACCAATGGCGGGCCACCCAGAAAAATCGTGCCCTGCCCCTTGACGATAATACTTTGATCCGACATCGCGGGCACATAGGCACCACCAGCAGTGCACGAACCCATGACCACCGCTATCTGGGGAATACCCTGCGCCGACATCGTCGCCTGGTTATAGAATATTCGCCCGAAGTGCTCGCGGTCAGGAAACACCTCGTCCTGACTCGGCAGGTGCGCGCCTCCCGAATCAACCAGGTAAATACAGGGCAGGTTATTCTCCAACGCGATAGCCTGGGCGCGTAAGTGCTTCTTCACTGTAATCGGGTAATAAGTGCCGCCTTTAACAGTGGCGTCGTTGGCGATAATCATGCACTCGACACCTTCCACGCGACCAATTCCAGCAATCAGTCCACCGGCCGCTATATTGTCATCGCCATACATCGCATATCCCGCGAACTGACCAATTTCCAGAAATGGCGAGCCTTCATCGACCAGTGCGTCAATACGATCGCGCGGCAGGAGTTTTCCCCGGCTCAAATGCTTTTCGCGCGCTCGGTCGCCACCACCCCTGGCGATCTGCGCGACTTTGCTGCGCAGGTCATCGATAATTTTTAAGCTGGACTCGCGGTTGGCGATAAATTCAGCCGAGCGATTATTCACGTGGGTTGCGAGAGTAGCCATGGTTTCACCAGCCACCTGTGTCGAGCCAGCGGTCGACCTGATCGAGCCGATCATTACCCCAAAAAGGTTCATCGCCAACGAAGATAAACGGCGAACCGAATACGCCCCGATCAATCGCTGCCTGCGTCTCAGCCTTGAGCCGGTCTTTGACTGGCTGAGCTTGAATGCCTTTTACCAGCGCCTCCGTATCAATTTCCAGATTACCGGCGAGTTCGGCTATCAGGTCAATATCCGTACCATCCCTGCCCTCACCAAATATTGCCGCATAAATCGCTTTCGCCAACGCAACCGCCTGTTCGGGTTGCTCGTCGACCAGTAGATAAAAAGCCCGGCAACAACTCAGCGCGGCTTTGGGGAAATCATCCGGCATGCAAAAAATTGCAAACTGCAACCGGGCACTACGCTCAATGTCGAGCAGCGCATATTCCCCCATCATCGGTGTACTGGTCAGTGGCTGGTGCCCGGTAATCGAAAACGTGGCACCGAGCATAAATGGCTTCCAGTTTACCCGGCAGCCGTGGCGGGCCGCGATTTCATCGATACGCAAGCTTGCGAGGTAGCCGTAGGCCGAGTAAAAATCGAAATAAAAATCTATCGAGTTACGCATGGGCAGCTCCGATTTCGCGGGCAATGACAATCCGCTGAATGTCACTGGTACCCTCGTAAATTTGCGCTATGCGCACATCGCGGTAAATACGTTCGAGATCGTAATCCTTTAGATAACCATAACCGCCAAGCACCTGGATTGCGCAGGAACATATTTTTTCGGCCGCTTCAGAGGCAAACAGTTTAGCCATGCTCGCCTGCTTCAGACATGGCTCGCCGGCATCACGCAAACTGGCCGCGTTGATCACCATCAAATGTGCGGCTTCGAGCTGCGTCGCCATATCGGCAAGCCGAAACGCGACTGCCTGATGTTCGATAATCGGCTTACCGAAGGTCTCACGCTGTTTCGCATAGGCAAGCGCGATCTCATAAGCCGCGCGTGCCATACCCACGCTTTGGGCACCAATTCCGATGCGCCCACTCTCAAGATTCATCAGCGCGATTTTGTAACCATCACCCTCGTCGCCGAGTCGATGATCGACTGAAATACGACAATCTTTGAAGAAAACCTGCGCGGTATCCGAGGCATGCTGTCCCATTTTTTGCTCGATGGTACCGACCTGGTAACCGGGATTATCGGTTGGCACCACGAATGCAGTGATGCCTTTCTTACCGGCCTGTGGGTCGGTGACTGCAAATACAATGGCTACCTGCGCATTTTTACCCGAAGTAATAAACGTTTTGCTGCCATTTAACAGGTAATCGTCGCCATCTCTGGTCGCCCGTGTCTTTATTGCCGAGGCGTCAGACCCTGCCTGTGCTTCGGTCAGGCAAAAACAGCCAAGCATTTGTCCCGATGCCAGCGGTTTTAAATACCGCGTTTTCAAATATTCGCTAGCAAAACCAAGCAGCGAACCGCAAACCACCGAATTGGTAACACTGAGTATCGTCGAACAGGCCCCATCGCCAGCCGCTACCTCTTCCAGTGCGAGTGCGAAACCAACATAACCGGTATCGCTACCACCCCAGCGCTCCGGGATGACCATACCGAACAGCCCGAGTTCGCCCATTTCTTTGAGTTGCTCTGCCGGAAAATGACCAGTTTTGTCCCATTCGGCTGCATGCGGTGCGATTCGATTTTGTACGTAGTCTCGAACGCTATCGCGGATCATGCATTGTTCATCGGTGAGTTTCATCATCAGTCAGCAACCAGTTCGCGCCGCGCACTCAGACCAGCTCAACCGCCATCGCCGTGGCCTCGCCACCGCCGATACAAAGTGCGGCGATACCTTTTTTCAATCCCTGGCGCTGCAGTGCCGCAATCAGTGTCACCAGAATCCGTGCACCCGAGGCACCAATCGGATGGCCCAGCGCGCAGGCACCACCGTTGATATTAACCTTACCAGAATCAAGCTTGAGGTCATGCATCGCGGCCATTGTCACCACCGCAAAGGCTTCGTTGATTTCAAACAGGTCAACATCGCCGATGGTCCAGTCGATCTTTTTTAGCAATCTTTTAATAGCGCCTACCGGGGCAGTAGTAAACCAGGCCGGTTCGTGGGCAAATGAACTATGTCCCTGGATTACCGCCACCGGTTTCACACCACGACTGGCGGCCTCGCTTTCGCGCATTAATACCAGGGCCGCAGCACCATCTGAGATCGAACTTGAATTTGCCGCTGTAACCGTTCCATCGCTACGAAACGCCGGGCGCAGGGTCGGAATTTTATCAATGTCCGCATTAAACGGTTGTTCGTCGGTATCGACTGTGACCTCGCCTTTACGGCTTTTTATCACCACCGGTGTAATTTCGTCTTTAAAAGCACCACTCTCAATAGCCGCCTGCGCTTTCCTAAGTGAGGTTATCGAGAACTCGTCCTGCTGTTCGCGGGTAAATTCATACTTGTCGGCAGTATTTTCGGCGAAGGTTCCCATCAGGCACCCCTTGTCGTAGGCATCTTCAAGGCCATCGAAAAACATGTGGTCAAGCACCTTACCATGCCCCATACGCAGTCCAGCGCGCACCCTGGGTAACAGGTAAGGGGCGTTGGTCATACTTTCCAGGCCACCGGCGACCATCACCTGATTGGTGCCTGCGAGCAGCAAGTCATGCGCCAGCATCGTTGCTTTCATACCCGAACCGCACATTTTGTTAATCGTCGTACAGCCGGCACCGAGCGGGATACCAGCGCCTAGACTGGCCTGCCGCGCGGGTGCCTGGCCCAGACCCGCCGCCAGTACGCAACCCATGATTACCTCGTCGACCACATCCTTGTCAATCTGGCTGCGCTCGACCGCGGCCGATATCGCTGCCGCACCGAGTTCCGGGGCGGTGGCTTTGGACAGCACGCCCTGAAAACCACCCATCGGAGTACGTGCGATGCCGGTTATGACAATTTTCTCACTCATTTTTCTGCTCTCGTTAAATTAAATTGTTTCATCAATCATTGCTAACTAACCCCATCATTCCCGCGCAAGCAGGACTGACGATCCTAATCAGGTTGTCTGGTTAAATAGTTCTCGACCTATCAGCATACGTCTAATCTCCGAAGTGCCCGCGCCGATTTCATATAACTTCGCATCGCGCAATAATCGGCCCACGGGATAATCGTTGGTATAGCCATTGCCGCCCAGAGTCTGTATCGCTTCTAGCGCCATCCAGGTTGCCTTCTCGGCAGCGTATAAAATTGCACCGGCGGCGTCTTTGCGGGTGGTTTCGCCGCGGTCGCAGGCTTTGCCAACCGCATAAACATAGGCCTTGCTCGCGTTCATCGTGGTATACATGTCGGCGAGCTTACCCTGCATTAGCTCGAATTCACCGATACTCCGGCCAAACTGTTTGCGCTCATGAATATAAGGAATGACAGCATCCATGCAGGCCTGCATTATTCCGGTAGGACCGGCCGCTAACACCGCGCGTTCGAAATCCAGCCCGCTCATTAGTACCTGGATGCCCGCGTTCACTTCACCGAGCACGTTTTCCACGGGTACTTCAACATTATTGAATACCAGTTCACCCGTGTTAGAGCCGCGCATACCAAGCTTGTCGAGTTTTTGCGCGGCGCTAAAACCAAATGCCTTTTCCACCAGGAATGCAGTGATACCGCGCGATCCTGCCTCAGGACTGGTTTTTGCGTAGACCACGATTAAATCTGCATCGGGACCGTTGGTAATCCACATTTTGGCGCCATTGAGTAAATAGTAGTCACCCTGCTTCTGTGCCTTCATCTGCATACCGACTACATCAGAACCTGCACCCGACTCAGACATCGCCAGTGCACCTATATGTTCACCGCTAATCAATTTAGGCAGGTATTTTTGCTTTTGTGCCTCGCTACCATTTCGATTGATCTGGTTCACACACAGATTGGAATGCGCGCCATAACTCAGACCTACTGAGGCCGAGGCGCGGCTGATTTCCTCCATCGCCACGATATGCGCGAGATATCCCATGCCGGTCCCACCGTAGATTTCGGGGACGGTAATACCGAGCAAGCCCATCTCGCCAAGTTTCGGCCAGAGCTGATTGGGAAACTCATTGCTACGATCAATATCCGCGGAAATCGGTGCGATTTCGGACTGAGCAAAGTTGTACACCGCATCACGCAGCATATCGACCGTTTCGCCGAGATCAAAATTGAGAGAGGGAAAATGCATCATGTGTCGCGCTTCTAAAGATTGTTAACCAGTGTTTAACTTCTTTTGAGCTGGTTGAAGGTTTGACAAGGCAGTTTGTGCATTGTCGGCGATACGATCCAGGTCCTGTAGTGCAAACTCGATATCCTGCTTCTGCGTCTGAAGAATTTCGCGCCGTGCATCGAGTTTATCCAGCAGGTAATTCAACTGCGCCACTTCGCCCATACTGGAGTCGTATAAATTAAACGATTCACGGATTTCTGCCAGTGACCAGCCGAGTCTTTTACCGCGCAGTACCAGGCGTAAACGTACTCTGTCCCGATCCGCGTAGATGCGCCGGGTACCCTCGCGTTTTGGTGCCAGCAAATCAGATTCCTCATACAGGCGTAAAGCTCTTGAGGTAACACCGAATTCACGAGCCAGCTCACTAATCGTATAGGTATTAGTTTTTTCGCTCACGGTATCTACGCCCCG
>CBDUSZ010000063.1:0-14688 GCA_965370015.1 uncultured bacterium
GGTCGATAACATTTTTTGTTTTACTATCGCCATCTCGCAGTATCGGTAAACCAACCACCTGCGACGACAGGGGCAGCGGTGCACCGCCGACCGGGTCGATCGAGTCTAATTCGATGTTGCCGCCAAGCGTATAAGAGGTATTTTTTAAATTGGTGTCCCAGGTCCAGCTCGCATTGCCGGATATCGAAGTAAAGTCATATTCTTTCGAGACATTAAAGCCAAGGTTACGACGTAGATTGCGCTCAATCGGTTTATCCCAGCCCAATGTGAATTGCCCGCGAGTATCCAGAAAAGTAGGATCGAGCGGTGTTTCGTTAGGGGCGACATTGTAGGTACTATTTCCTGAAGGCGTAGAGAAAGTTTGTGGCTGGTCCGATGGCACCGCCCCGGTTGCCGATGCACCGGTCAGGCTATCCAGGGTAAATTTCAGGGTTAAAAATTCATCGTCGTGAATCTCCTTTTTCATCCTCAGAATAGGTTCCAATGCGGAGACACGACCATCTTCACCACCGTAATACATTATCGTGGTTTCGACATCCCACGGCGTTTCTGCCTGCGCTGAGGGCAGTCCGAGTAACGAGCAGCTTGCGAGCGAAAGCGCACCGGTTAACTTGCGCTTTAGTTGCATCCACAACCCCCGCCGGCAAAACCCTGGCCGCCGCTGGAGGCCTCCCTGCTAAAATAAATATGTTCGTCCAGTGCAAGATCCAGACTATCGGCGTCCATCGCCATTTCGGGTTCGGCATGAAGATCACGCTCCCAGGGTTGGACTCCGAGACTAGAACATGAGGCCGACATCAATACCAACAGGCATGTCAGGTATCGGAATCTACGATGGGAAAAAGGGGATAAATAAAACAATTTTATCACTTGGGTCACCTGAATTTTTGTCTTCAGCTATTTTGCCTTGCTTCTATCGACAATTTTATTGGGCATTCGTCCCATATTTGCCCTGTTTAAAGGTAAATATTCCTCAACCCGGGTTTAATAATGCATCGATTGCACCTGGGTACAGTGCTGCGGCTTCATATCAACTTGATCTGGCAATAATATTTTCTCAGGCACTAGCCGGGCTGGTCTGGTTGTAAACTTCTTGAATATTTACTTAAAAAACTATCCAGTTGATTTGCAAAGGCTTTCCGATCACCTTGATTTAGCACTGGCGGTCCTCCAGTATCGATTCCACTGGATCGTAACGTATCCATAAAATCTCTCATAGTGAGGCGATTTTTAATATTGTCGGCGGTATACAGTTCGCCACGGGGATTGAGTGCATTGCCGCCTTTTTCAATGACTTCTGCGGCCAGAGGTATGTCAGCGGTAATAACGAGATCACCGGGACTCACGCGTTTTACGATTTCATTATCAGCGACATCAAAACCCGATGCTACCTGAATCATTTTAATGTGCCGCGATGGTGGGATGCGCACCGCCTGGTTGGCGACCAGGGTCACGACTACTTCGGTACGCTGTGCTGCCCTGAACAATATTTCCTTGATCACCCCAGGACAGGCATCAGCGTCGACCCAGATTTTCATTTTATGGTAATTACGCAGGCGGGAATATTACAACAGACTTTCTATTTCTTTTTCGTAGGCTGGAATTTCCTCGGTTTGAAAACCAATATGTCTCGATACCACTTTACCCGATTTATCGATTAAATAACTGGTGGGCATCCCCTGTAATTGAAACTTTTCGGCCAGTGTTCCCGATGGGTCATGAAAGATATCGAAATCAGCCGGTACACGGGAAAGGAATTCATTCATCGCCTTTGAGTCGCTATCGAGATTGATAGTGACAATTTTAAATCCTTCCGCGGGATAGCGCTGGACCATTCCATTCATCCAGGGAAATGATTTCTGACAAGGTTTGCACCATGAAGCCCAGAAGTCGAGGTAGACGACTTTGCCGATATATTGCTTGAGGTCGAGTTGCTCGATGTTTTTAATACTGGAGGCCTGGGCAATCGGTACCAGGATTAACAGTAATACCAGGGAATAAATACAACGGGTCAAAGACTGATGCATAATAGATTTCATAGCTTGACTAAATTAAAAGAAGTTCTGGGTAATTCATCCCTGAGTTATTCAGAGTTTCCAAAAGGAGTTATTATATACCACATACAAAATCATATTCCGTGGTTATAATTGGCGCATGTTTTCAACCAAAGCTCAATTTGATGCCAGCTAATAGAATTGGTCATGGCTACGATGTCCATGCGCTCGCAGCTGGCGATGGTCTGATTCTCGGTGGTGTTACTATTCCCTGCGAATACGCCTTCATCGCCCATTCAGATGGGGACGTGCTGATCCACGCATTATGCGATGCCTTGCTTGGGGCGATGGGCCTGGGCGATATCGGTACCCGCTTCCCAGACACAGACGCGAGCAATAAAAATCGTGATAGTCGTGAATTTCTACGCCACATGAAGGCCTTGATGGATGCGGGTTCATATCAACTGTGCAATGCGGATGTCACCATCGTTGCCCAGACGCCGAAGATGGCAGCCCATATACGAGCGATGAAGGAGGCCATCTCCAGTGATCTGGAAACAGGTGTTTCGCGGGTGAATATCAAGGCCACCACCACCGAAAAGCTCGGTTTCGTCGGACGCCAGGAGGGCATAGCGGTACATGCCGTAGTACTGCTGGAGCACAACTTATGAGTCTCGGCCCGGTAATGCTCGATGTATCAGGCCTGATGTTAGAAGACGAAGACCGCAAGCGCCTGCAACATCCTCAGGTAGGCGGGGTCATTTTATTTGGCCGTAATTATCAGTCTCCCGAGCAGTTAAAGTCGCTGGTCGACGAAATTCACGCTATCAGAACACCACGCCTGGTTGTCGCGGTAGATCAGGAAGGTGGGCGAGTGCAGCGATTCCGGGACGGATTCCAGAACCTGCCAGCGATGGCCAGTCTCGGCGACTTATATGCAGTAGACAGTGGATTAGCGATCAATTACGCAGAGTCTTTCGCCTGGATTATGGCGTCCGAATTATTGCACTACGGCGTAGATTTAAGTTTTTCGCCGGTACTTGATGTTGCCAATCCAGTTAGCAGCGTGATTGGAGATCGTGCCTTCCACCATGATCCTGAGACTATTACGCGCCTCGCTAATGCCTGGATTCGAGGAATGAAAAAGGCTGGCATGGAAGCAATAGGAAAACACTTTCCGGGTCATGGTTCGGTCGAGGGTGATTCGCATCATGTTATGCCTTTCGACCGTCGTCACCTGGATGATATCGAAGCACATGACCTGGTTCCTTTTCGACGTGTCATAGCTACGCACCTGGCCGGGATCATGATGGCGCATGTGATTTATGATCAGGTCGATCATTTACCCGCAGGTTATTCTAAATACTGGATCGAGCAGGTGTTACGCAACCAACTCGGCTTTGACGGTATAATTTTTAGCGACGATCTGAGTATGAGTGGTGCTGAATCGGTGGGAGGTTACGTTGAAAGGGCAAAAGCATCCCTTGCCGCTGGATGCGATATATTGTTGGTGTGCAATAATCCTCAAGGTGTTGACGAAATTCTCCATGCATTGACAGACTATAATAACCCGACATCGCAGCTGCGCATGATCCGTTTGCATGGTGAGCCATCAATACAATCCGTAAATTTGTTTAATACGCGGCAGTGGCAACAGGCGACAAGCCAGTTAGATAAATTCAATCAACAGGATTTTTCCAGCGACAGTGGAGACTTATTCGAGCAATGTTAGATATACAACAGTGGCTGTCAGGTATCGAGCACGAATGGCTATGGAGCATCCAGGTGTTCATTGTTGTGCTGATAACGGTATTCGCCAATTTTTTTAGCAAACGTTTTCTTGTCAGGATAGCACTCAAGTTGAATCACACGGAGACTCGCTGGGACGACATAGCGGTCAAGGCCATGTCGCGTCCATTAACCTGGATCGTATGGCTAGTCGGTTTGGGTTTTGCTTCTAACATCATTTATCTGGAAACTGATAACTCGATTTTTACCGCCACGGATACCATCCGCGACATCGGCGTATTAGTCTGTATCACCTGGTTTATACTGGCTTTTATTCGCGGTGCGGAACAGGAATTTGCCGAACATTCCGAAGCGATTGATGGTCATACCGCCGAAGCCATGAGCAAGTTGATACGACTCGCAGTCATAATTACCGCCGCTATGGTCATCATGCAAACGCTTGGATTCAGTATATCCGGGGTGCTGGCAATGGGTGGCATCGGTGGTATTGCGGTAGGGTTTGCATCCAAAGATTTACTCGCCAATTTTTTTGGCGGTTTGATTATTTATCTGGATCGGCCTTTTTCAATAGGTGACTGGATTCGTTCCCCGGATCGCAGTATCGAAGGTACGGTAGAGAAAATTGGTTGGCGAGTCACCCAAATCAGGAACTTTGAATCACAACCGATCTACGTACCAAATTCCGTTTTCACCAATATTATCGTCGAAAACCCATCACGTATGGCCAACCGGCGAATTTATGAAACCATTGGTCTAAGATACAGCGATTTGGCCAGTATGCATAAGATCGTCGACGAAGTGACTGCAATGCTCATCGCCGACGATGCTATTGACGCGCAAAAAACCATGATTGTTAACTTTAATGCATTTTCTGACAGCTCGGTCGACTTCTTTATATATAGCTTTACGAAAACTACCGAATGGGTAAAATTCCACCAGGTTAAGCAGGATGTGATGTTAAAAGTTGCTAAAATTATTGAATCTAATGGTGCCGAGATAGCTTTCCCGACATCGACGCTGCACCTGGCTACGCCTGTCAAGCTAGAAGATTAAGGCGCCTTTACGCAATGCAATTAGAAAAAGCCCTCGAAGTACATCGAAACGCGGAACTTTTATTTAATCAGGAAGCTGTGGAGCAGAGCATTTCGAAGCTGGCTTCGAAAGTCGCAAAGGATTGTGATAAAGACTTTCCACTGCTGTTGTGCGTGATGAATGGTGGTCTATATTTAACCGGGCAACTGTTGCGCCATTGGGAATTCCCGCTCACCGTCGATTATGTCCACGCCACCCGCTACCGGCTAGCGACTCTTGGCAAAGATGTGTTGTGGAAAGCTTATCCTCAGAATGACCTCAGAGACCGGCATGTCATTATAATCGATGATATTTTTGACCAGGGCTATACGTTGGAAGAAATAAAATCCTATTGCATTAAACACGGCGCGAAAAAATGCACCAGTGTTTTTTTGATTCGTAAATCTCACGACCGTAAAAAAGCTGATATCCAGCCCGATTACACCGGACTGGAGTGTGGTGACTGTTACGTCTACGGTGCGGGTATGGATTTAAATGGTCATTTCCGAAATCTGTCGAGCATTTATTTTATCGAGAGCAAACCCTGGTGAGCGATGTGTATGCCGTCATCGGCGGTAGTGGTTTATATGCCTTAGATGAGAGTTTTCGGGTCGCTTCTAATAATATTTCAGATACGCCTTACGGTGATATATCGGCTGAATTGCTAATCGGCGAGTTAAGCGGATGTCGCACCGTGTTTTTGCCGAGGCACGGTCCATCCCATCATATTCCACCGCATAAAATTAATTATCGCGCCAACCTGTGGGCTTTGCATAAGATGGAA
Source organism: uncultured bacterium (assembly GCA_965370015.1). Taxonomy (GTDB): domain Bacteria; phylum Pseudomonadota; class Gammaproteobacteria. The sequence goes on from CBDUSZ010000063.1 coordinate 5,599, forward strand.
GTCAGCCATATTATCGCAGTTAATGCGGTCGGTGGAATAGATTACGCGCCCCATAGTCTCGTATTACCGAACCAAATTATCGATTACACATCAGACCGCCCGCACACGTTTTTCGATGGTGAAGGAAGCGAAGTAGATCATATCGACTTCAGCCTTCCTTACAGTGAATCCTTGCGGGGAAAAATAATTCGAGCGGCTAAAACAAGTGAAATTGATTTGAATTCATCTGCTACCTACGGTTGCACTAATGGACCACGCCTGGAAACAAGCGCAGAGATTCAGAAAATGCAAAGAGATGGCTGCAATATAATTGGTATGACCGGTATGCCAGAAGCCGCGTTAGCGAGGGAACTGGATATGGAATACGCATCGATTGCGATGGTAGTAAACTGGTGTTCCGGGATTACGGGCTCGGTTTTGGATATGAATGAAATAAGGCTGATACTGGATTCGGGTATGAATTCGGTAATCCAGTTGATTAGAGCCACACTAGGGCAGTCTGGTTAATGAATTTTTGCAGTCAATGCGGTAAGGCTGTGATATCCATGATACCCGAAGGCGATAACCGTGAACGTTTCGTTTGCATTTCCTGTGATACCGTACACTACCAGAATCCGAACAACGTGGCGGGTGCAATCCTGACCTGGCAGGATAAAGTGTTATTGTGCAAGCGCGCGATCGACCCTCGTTACGGTCTGTGGACCTTGCCGGCTGGTTTCATGGAAAATAATGAAACCGTGGCACAGGCGGCGGCACGAGAATCCATGGAAGAAGCAAACGCCCAGGCTGGCCACTTAAATCTGTTCGGGGTGTTTAGTCTGCCCTATATCTCGCAAGTGTATATGATGTTTAGCGGTCGATTGATATCGGATGATATTTCACCCGGCGCCGAGAGTCTTGAAGTGGGACTTTTCCGCAAAGATCAAATTCCCTGGGACGAAATTGCGTTTCCGGTTGTAACCCATAGCCTCGAATTATTTTTTAAATATGGCGCAGAGTCCAGCAAGGTGCACCAGTCCTGGTTTAGTCGTAGCGATGACCGGGTGATCAAAATTCATCACGAAACTTGAGTAAGATTTTAACCAGCACGACTCAGGTTGGTGATGACTTGATCAGAGGCTGCCTGAGCGTTTCATTCCAGTTCTAAGTGGAAACATTAATATGAGCGAATTTCAGCGGAATCAAGAGCATCCCTTTAGCCGATTGGCTGGGCGGCTGAATTCCCGCTCTGCAGAAGCCTGGCAGGTGCATGAGCAGGCAATGCAAATGAAACAGCGTGGAGAAGACGTAATAATACTTTCCATTGGCGACCCGGATTTCAGAACACCCGATCCCATTATTGATAACGCCGTTAGCCATATGCGTGTCGGCCGAACCCATTATTCTCCAGCACTGGGAGAATTGAGTTTGCGTCGCGCTGTGGCAGATTATGAAACCAGGACTTCGCCTCATCATTGCAGCACAGACGAAGTATCTATTTTTCCGGGTGTAACCTCTGCGATATATGCGGTATTAAGTTGCCTGCTTGATGCAGGCGATGAAATTATAATTACCGATCCCTGGTATGTGGGTTATGAACCGATATTGCAGGCACTCGATGTTGAAGTAAAAACCATACTGGCTTTGGCGGAAAACCGCTTCGAGCCGCAGTTAGATGATTTCATCGCCGCTATCAGCGATGAAACCAGAGTCGTATTTGTAAATACCCCGGGTAATCCAACCGGTACGATTATCGCACGAGAAACCTTAAAGGCGCTGGCAGATTACTGCTACAAAAAGGGGGTCTGGTTAGTCTGCGACGAAGTTTACTCGATGTTCACCTATGAGAAATCACATATTTCATTGCGATCGGCAGCGCAGTGTCTCGATAATGTGGTTGTTCTCGATGGCTTGTCCAAATCACATGCTATGAGTGGCTGGCGTGTGGGATGGGTTGTCGCCCCACTCGAGCTAACTGCCCATCTGGGGAATTTTGCCGCGATGTCGATGTTTGGCTGCCCGCAGTTTATCCAGGACGCCGCTGCTTTTGCGCTGAATAATGATGAATATTATGTCAGGGATATGTGCGCCAGATATCAAAAAAGAAGGAATTTAGTCTGCGCCCATCTCGATGCAATACCTGGTTTGAAATATCTTCGTCCAGAATCTGGCATGTTTATCATGGTTGACGTTAGCGAAATATACGCAGACGACCAAATATTTGCGCAAAAACTTCTAGATGCCGAAAGCGTTTCAGTTTTACCCGGCAGTGCATTTGGCAGTAGTACCCGGGGTCATGTGAGGCTTTCGTTAGTGCAACCCGAGAATATATTGACCGAGGGTTGTAAACGACTGGAAAAGTTTATCCGCCAAACAAACTAATAAATTTTAACAGTTCAGGGTAATTAGCAATTACCCTGAATTAGATCTGGAGATTCAACATGGCTACATGCGGTGAAGTACTCGTAGAGATACTGGAAAATTATGGTATCGATACTATCTTCGGTATCCCCGGCGTGCATACCGTTGAGCTTTATCGGGGTTTGGGAAATACCTCTATCAGGCATGTTACCCCGCGTCATGAACAAGGCGCGGGTTTTATGGCTGACGGCTATGCAAGGGCTAGCGGGCAAATTGCGGTCTGTTTTATCATTACCGGTCCTGGTATGACTAATATCGCAACCGCTATGGGGCAGGCGCTGGCGGACTCCATTCCGATGTTGGTTATCTCTTCGGTAAACCGAACCTATGAACTAGGTCTGGGGGAGGGACATCTGCATGAAATGCCTGCACAGCGCAACCTGATAAGCGGCGTGGCGCGTTTTAGCCACACGCTACTGCGTGCCGACGAACTACCCCGGGTACTTGCCCGTGCCTTTGCGGTTTTTAATAGTGTAAGGCCAGGTCCTGTACACATCGAAATTCCCATTGACGTCATTACTGCTGATGCTGATCACCTGGATAAAAATGCTTTCGCACTACCCAGCGCACCAGGTCCGTCTCCGGAGTCAATCGGCATTTGCGCAGATTTTTTAAATGCTGCTAAACGTCCGCTTATGGTGATAGGTGGAGGTGCTATCAATGCAGGGCCGGAACTCGTTGCGCTGGCGGAAAAACTGGACGCTCCGGTTATTAATACGGTGAACGCAAAAGGTGTGATGCCTTATAGTCATCGGCTTGCGACTGGCGGCTCGGGTTCCTGCCCGGCTGTTCGGGACGAATTAAAGGCTGCTGACCTGGTGCTGGCAGTAGGTACCGAATTCAGTGAGACGGACTATGATTTCTTTTCCGAGGGTATGCTGGAGTTTAATGGCAAATTGATACGCATCGATATTGATACTGCCCAGCTCAGTCGAAATGTTAAAGCCGATGTGGCAATTTGTAGCGATGCAAAAAGCGCATTGCTGGCGCTGAATAAACTAATCGGTAATACGAAAGGCGAGGGCAGAAACGGCGCTGTTCGGGCACAGAAAATACGTGAAAAATTGAAAGCCACGCGTGACCCTGGATATGAAAAATTCTTCGAAACCATCCAAAGCGCCTTACCCGGGGTTATTATCGCCGGGGATTCTACGCAGCCGGTTTATTACGCCTGGCTGCATTATGAAACCGAAAAACCACGGCGTTATTTTCACTCGGCCAGTGGTTTTGGTACCCTCGGGTATGCCATTCCGGCGGCTATAGGAGCAAAGCTGGCAGTTCCGCAGCACCCGGTTATCGGCTTGATTGGCGACGGTGCTGCACAGTTCACCATCGGTGAACTTGCCAGTGCCGTGGAGGCAAAGCTACCGGTTATATTTTTAATATGGAATAATTTCGGTTACAGCGAAATCAAACGCTTTATGGCCGACGCTAATATTCCACAAATTGGGGTTGATATTTACACACCTGATTTCGTTGGTCTGGGGAAGGCTTTCGGCTGTCAGGCAGTAAGGGTTGATAATTTTGACGCTCTAAAGTCTGAACTGTTGAAAGCGATGAAGAGAGAGGGTCCCACCCTGATCGAGGCGATGCAGCAGGGCCTGGTAGGTGGCTCTCCAGTGCTAAAGCAGTGAGTCGGATTCGCCACCGGATGCAAGGGATGTTTCTTCAGGAAATAGGGTGCGAAGTTCGTCGTGATTAATAAATCTATTCAGGCTTTCATGTAGTGACCAGATCTTTTCCCAGCACTCATCGGTTAACAGAAAACCACAGGGCAAGATACAAACCGGGTCGTTGTTAAAGTCGGTTATCACCTTTGGCTCAAGTAATTTTGCTGGCATCAGAAATTTGTTCGATTATCGAATAGTGGCGCATATTTTTTGTTGGATATCGTCCAGATCTTCATAGACCACACCGTGCCTGTCTGCATCGATGGTAATCATGGATTTATCAGTGGCCTTGATTATCTGATTTAGCTTTTCGACACTGACCGGGTCGACAACTGGATCCTGATTGCTCTGGTATAGAAATACCTCGGCATCAATCTCTATTGGATGCGTTTTTATATGCTCGATCAGAAGTTGTAGCTGATACAATGCTCGTATCGGGATATGTTGATAGTTAACTTCAGGATGTTCGGGTTGGTTCGACCGAAATGGAACCAGTCCTTCAGATGATACCCAGCGCACGATTTTATTCGCATGATGTAACAGGGGTACAAACAGCATATTTTTATTGATGAAATCGATTGGTGTCGAAATGCAGCTAACCGTTTTAATTTTATTGCTGGGGTGGTCCGAAGCCTGCAATAGTGCCAGTAATCCGCCGGTGGAAAATCCAACGATGTGTACCGACTGACTAAACGCCTTGATGATGTTGTATCCTCGCTTCACCGACGCTTGCCAATCCTGCCAGTTGCGGCTGCGTAAGTCCCACGGTGAAGTGGCATGGCCCTTGAGTCGAACCCCTAGCACATGATGGCCCTGGGCATGTAAACGTTCACCTAAACTGCGCATTTCGGCAGGGCCGGCGAGGAACCCATGAATGAGCAATACCGCCGAAGCTGCTTTCTGGGTCGACCTTAGAAAAAACCAGTTAGCATCGGCGCTGGCCGTTTGCTGGGCATTTATTTCCTCGTATTGTTGCTTATTAAACTGTTTGCGATCCCACTCTAAAGCAATTTTCTGGTCGTCAAGTCTATTCAGTGCGAATTGTTGGGCATCTACTTCCCTTACCTGGGTCATCGCCAGATCGATGATAGCAGTAACTTTTTTTAGTGGTGCAATTTCATTTGCGTAAACGCTTATCAGATTTTCAGTACGAATTTCATCAATTTCAAAATCCTCGATCAGTTTTTCCTGTAGTACATAATGGCCGTCTTCGATCTGCACCAGATCCATGGACTGTACTGTGCTTAAAAACTGGTCGAGGCGACCGCTACCTTCGTTCATGATGACACCGTATTCTTCTGGATTGAGTAAACTACGATGCAGGTGATTGTCGGTCTTTTGTAATTTCTTTATGGCGAGATAAAGCATTTTATGGAAGCGGGCACAGCGCAGCCGCCTTAAGCCGTGCTGGTACAGGCACAAGATCAGATAGGAGGCAATGTGGCTTAAATTGATGGTAACAGCGTCATACATTGAGCGCATATAGTCATCGCGTACGCGGGAGCTTTTAGCCTGCATACCGAAGGCGTGCATGCGTCCTCCCATATGGCTCTTGCTGGCCTTCAAATTAAATAGTTCATCCAGAGTATTGAAGCTGTGGACGACATTGGGTAATAGCAGCTTTTCCCACCAGCGCCAGTACTCGCCAGCAACAATGGGTTTAGAGAAACGGATATCCATATCGGTATGCTTGAAAAGCAAATTACCCTCTATGATTAATTCCTCGGCAAAACGCTTATTAATGCCTTTGTTGAACAGTCCCGCGGCCTGGTTGAGAATATTATCGTTTACCCGAATTGGGTAAAATGTGATGTGGCTGGGGATGATTACCGTAGGTTTTATCGCCTTGATCATTAATTTCTCTACCGAGTCGAATTCAAGCTGTTCGGCCCAGCGATCAATTTTTGCGTATACACCCCTGGAAAAATCTCTTAATAGCGCTGTTTTGAACGCATCGAGTGCGAGCGCGATGACTGCTGCACCACGATGGTGTTTGCGTCTTTCGTGGGCCGTCCTCGAATATATGCTAAATCGGCCCTTCTGATCGACAACCCGCTTATCCTTGACCATGCCCCCTTCCGGAAATATTACCAGCTTCCTGCCATGCAAAATCTCGCGCGCGAGAAATGGAAAAAGATTGGGTAGATTGTTGGGAACCACGCCGACCGAATAAAGAAACTGGGTGAACAGGTCGTCAGCTTCGAAAAATTCGCTGGAGGCGACTGAACGACAATAAGCGCCAGTAGCTTCGTGTATCAGGTACTGTGGAATGAAAGTTTCAAATCGTGCGAAATGATTAAATAAGAAAATATCGCCTAGTGCCGCTGATCTATTATTTCCATCTTCCTCTTCGTGTAACTTAATGTTCAGCTTTAGCAGCTTTTTGCCCGTTCTAAAAGCCCTCACGCACCAGTCATAAGTCGCTGTGTTAATTCTAAGGTCGGAAGGAAAATTGGAATGATCAGGCATAACAGGATTTTGCAATTTTACTCCATTATTCATTTATAGAACCGTTAATTATGAGCTAATCTGGCGGGTGCATCAGTAAACAGTCGCGCTGTCGATACCCTGCAGACCCAGCTAATGTTGACAGCTTCAATTATTTCAGACGAGTGCATAGGGGTAGATTGATTTGCAATTCGGCATGGGCGCTTAGTTCGAGGCAGAATATTAAAATCTATAACAAGGCCCATGGGTATTTTTTACAATTCCAATTACCTGGTGACAGGCTTATTACTCCCCGGCAACGCGGACATCGTGCGAAAAGCCTATTCACTGTCCGGGATAGTTAAGAAAATTGTGGTTCGTTACCCTCACGCCACTTAATATTACACCCCATGCTGGGTTGCTGCTGTGCCGAAATAGTTTCATTTTGCAGCAATGCATGGCTGGCAGCCTTTAAATCTATCCCAGTAATTTCCGCGTCGTTACCCGGCCTCGATGCATCGTATTGTCCTCGATAGACCAGTCGATGCTGACTATCGAACAGGAAGAAATCAGGTGTGCAGGCTGCGCGATAAGCTATGGCTATGTTCTGGGTTTCGTCATACAGATATGCGAAATTGATATTATATTGCTTCACTAGAGCTACCATTTTTTGCGGGCTGTCGTCAGGATAATTATCAATATCGTTGGCGTTAATCATAATCACTGACAGTCCCGATTTCTGGGCGACCCTGGCATATTCGACAAAGGAATTAAGTATATGTAATACATAGGGGCAGTGATTGCAGGAAAAAACCACCAGCAGCGGTGAATCCTGATAGTCAGAGAGTTTCACCGATCTGCCAGTGATTGGATTCGGCAAATCGAACGCGGGCGCTTTGGTACCCAGTTCGAGCATTGTAGATGGTGTTTCTGACATTAAAATGACCTCATTAGGAACCCCAGGAATCGCGTTTTCGCCAACGAATCCGGGTGACTAATATGCCCAGTAAAAAAGCAATCAACGATACGCCGGCGCCACGTATAAACCATTCCATATCATTGGTGTCTTTTAAGTTGGCGTTTTCTTCGCCTAATTTTAGGCTATTCTCAGTCAACTCGTCCACTCTGACTTCCAAAACTTCATTCTTAGCAACGATATTGAGTGTATTTCCGGCGGCATCTCTCACCCCTGACAGCTCATTTTCAGTTGCCTGCAAAAGACTCTTCAGGTTATTACTAGCGGATTGTTGAATTTCATAACTCGCCTGTAATTTTTCTATCTGGGATTGCAATAACGCGTTAGATTCCTGTTGTTCATTCGACTTTATCTGTAATTGCCCGAGTTGAAATTTAGATGACGGGGAATCGACCAGATAGCGGTTAAGCACATAACCTTTTTTACCATTCTCGATCTCTACCAGCGAATATCTGGCATCTACATTTTCTTCAAGAACATTCACTGCCTCGCCACTCTTGAGTAATTGTAGAATATTATTGGAGGTACTAGTGCCGCTCCTCATAGTTACTTCAAATTCGTCGGTGACATATTTTTGCGTGGCGGCGAACGAATTAGTTGAAGTGGCAAATGCACTTATGAGCAAAAAGCACAAGGTGGTGAAAGGTATTTTCATAGTTAAAAAATGGCGGGGCTTAATTTATTAAAAATATCCCCGTTGGCCTGAATTCGAATCATCTTCACGCCAAAGATACTAAAAATCAAATGTATTTTTCATAAATGACACCAGGCGTGGAATTTTTCACAAAATACAATCATTTACATTGCTCGATTTAAATTTTAAAGTGTTTTCAATTCAATCAAAACTATATTTTTATATGAGCAAACGCCTGGAAGACCCGAGACGCGAATTTCTGCTCAATGCTCTTGGCCTGGGCGTGTTTGCTGGCGTTAATGCGCTGGGTTTATTTCAGGCTAGCTATGCCCTCGGTGGGGTCCCACCAAAACTCCCAGCAGGCCGATCAATTTACAAACTCAAGGGCCTTGTTACGGTTGATGGCAAAATAGCCGACATCAACACACCGATAGGCCCTAACTCACAGATAAAGACAGGGTCGAATAGCGAGGTTATTTTTGTCGTATCGCGCGATGCTTTTATATTACGAAGCAACAGCCAGATAGAAATGGGTGGCAGTGGATTACTGGTGCAGAGTATGCGTATTCTCAGTGGTAAAATTCTCTCAGTATTTGGAACGCGAGAAGATACACATACTATTACTACTTTGACAGCAACAATAGGTGTTCGTGGTACCGGCATATACATAGAGTCCGATCCTGGCGTTTCCTACGTCTGTACCTGCTATGGACACACGCTAATTAGCGCAAACGCCAATCCCAATGTGAAGCAAGAAATTGTGACTAAACATCACGATCGTCCGGTTTATGTATTGCCAACGGGCAGTGATAAAAAATTAATATTAGCAGCGCCAGTGATTAACCATACGGATGTAGAGCTGGCCTTAATCGAGGAACTGGTTGGGCGAACCCCACCATTCTCGACATCAAATGGTGGCTACAAAAATTCAGATAACGGTGACAAGGATGGCAATGGACGTAGTGGTGGCGGTAGCGGTAGCG
>CBDUSZ010000064.1:0-14396 GCA_965370015.1 uncultured bacterium
GTTTTAACTAACCCTGGATTAGGTCAGTTTATTAAAAAAACTGCACTGATGCTCTCGCAGAGGCGCAAAGCACGCAAAGGAAAAGCAGGTTAAATTATTTAAATTTCTTTGCGTGCTTTGCGCCTCTGCGAGAGTTATTTTTCTTCACCCGGGGCGATTGGGGTTAAATCTATAGTGCCGACTTTAAGGCATCGACCAACTTGGCACATTCATCGTCGGTACCAATTGATATACGCAAAAATTTGTCGATGCGTGCTGATTTAAAATGGCGAACCAGGATTCCGATTTTTTTCAGTTCGATGTACAGTTCGCTGGCTGGGTGTGAGCTATGGCAGGCGAACAAAAAGTTACTGCTGGAGGGTAATACTTCAAATCCCAGGCCTAGCAATTCATTTTTCAACCAGGTTCGCGTATCGATTATCCTTTCCTTGCATTGTTGAAAATATTTTTCATCGTCCAGCGAGGCAATCGCTATTGCGCTATCCAGACCGCCTATCGGATATGAATTGAACGAATTTTTAACTCGATTCAGGCCGTCTATTAATGCAGTCTGTCCGAGCGCGTAGCCGAGTCGCAGCCCAGCGAGGCTGCGAGATTTGGAAAAAGTGCGTATTACCAGTAAATTGGGGTAGTTGGTGATTAATTCGATTGCTGAGTCAGCGCCAAAATCGACGTAGGCCTCGTCGATTATTACTACCGAGTCATTCTGATTTAACAGCTCCCTGATAGAATCCAGGCTCATCGCAATACCCGTCGGGGCATTCGGGTTGGGAATAATGATGCCGCCGTTTGGTGCCTGGTAATCCGTTTGATTCACGCAGAAAGTGTCATCCAGGGCAACTTTTTCGTAGTCAATCTGGTAAAGCGCACAATACACCGGATAGAAACTGTAGCTGATATCGGGAAACAAGACGGGATTATGATGTTTGAAAAATGCCTGAAAACTATGTGCCAGAACTTCGTCCGAGCCATTGCCGACAAATATCTGCTCGATATCGATATTGTGGTGAGTCGCCAATGATTGCCTGAGATCATACGATTCCGGATCTGGATAAAGCCTGAGACTGTCATACGCATAGGTCTGAATTACCTTTGCTACCTCCGGCGAAGGCGGGTAAGGGTTTTCGTTGGTATTGAGTTTAATGAATTGCTGATCCTGTGGTTGCTCACCTGGCACGTAGGGGTCTAGCTGGTGTACCAGATCAGTCCAGTATTTACTCATGTTAATCTCACTTTATAACCTTTGGTGGTTGTCTTACAGCAGAAGCCCACCGTCAACCTTAATTACCTCGCCGGTAACATAGTCATTGCCAAGCAAAAACATTACAGTCTGAGCAATCGACTCGGGGCTGCCGGTTCTCTGCAACGGAATTTTTTTCAGCAGTTTCTTTTGGTATTCGGGTTGCGCTGTATTGCTTTTATCGGGCCACAGAATCGCACCTGGCGCTATACCGTTGACACGCACCTCGGGCGCCATTTCCAGCGCCATTGATTTTACCAGCATCTGGTTCGCGGCTTTTGCGCTACAGTACAGGCTATGATTCTTTAATGGTGATGATGCATAAATATCGAGCATGTTAATAATCACGCCACAGGTCTCGCGCAGATACGGATAACAGGCCTGCGACAAAAATAATGGTGCTTTGAAATTACTGCCGGCCAGATCGTCCCAGTCTTGTTCGGTAATTTTACCGATCGGGGTGGGGTAAAAGCTCGATGCATTGTTAATCAGAAAATCGAGTCCATGGTAAAGTTGTGCTGCATCATGCGCCAGATTGTTAATCGCATCAAGATCGTTCAGATCGGCCTGCAGGCAACTCGCTGATTCAGCTCGCAGGTCGTTCAATTGCTGTTCAAGGGCTCTGGCGTTGGCGGCAGATTCTCGGTAATGGATGATGAGATTTGCGCCATTTTGATGTAGAGTTCGAGCGATTTGCGCGCCTAGCCGATTGGCTGCGCCAGTGATCAGGGCGGTTTTTCCTTCAAGCAACATAGCGCGTAGGCAGTTTTAAATAAATGTCATCATATCATTCTGAAGAGCAGACGCTAGCGCAATTGCCGCCACCGAGTGCTGACGAAGTAGCACATAGTAGTCGCGTAGTGGATTTCCTGGTTGCCGAAATGGAATGCCATGGGGGGGTTATTTCGTTCCGTGATTTTATGCAATCCGCGTTGTATCAACCGGGACTGGGATATTACAGCGCAGGATTAAGCAAATTCGGCGCCGCAGGAGATTTTGTCACCGCACCAGAAATTTCGATATTGTTCGGACGCACATTGGCACGCCAGTGCGAGTCGATTTTTAGTCAGGGCTGTGCGCAAAACATACTCGAATTCGGCGCCGGTAGTGGACGATTGTGTGAACAGCTATTAACCAGTTTTGCCGAAGCTTGCGACTACAGCATTCTCGAGCTCAGCGCTGACTTACGCCAGCGCCAGCAGGAATATTTGCGCTCATGCCTGCCGGTAGAGGTTTTTGCGCGTGTCACCTGGCTAGATGAGCTACCGCAAGAATTCAACGGCATATTAATTGCTAATGAGGTATTAGACGCGATGCCTGTGCACCTGGTGTCGAAGGATACGCAGTGGTATGAGTTCGGCGTGGGGTTTGATGGCAAACGCTTTAAATGGGAGCGCATGGCCGGTGACAGTGAAGCCGTGGCAGCCATTCATAAAATTGAGTCCACACAGGGCCTGTTGCCTGCAGGCTACACTACCGAGGTAAATCTGAATTACCACCCCTGGCTTAATGCCCTGCGTAATTGCTGCAGGCAGGTTGTAGTATTGATAATCGATTATGGTTACGAGCAGGCCCAGTACTATCATCCTGAACGGCGAAGCGGCACGCTGATTTGTCACTACCGCCATCGCGCCCATGCAGATCCGTTGGTATATCCTGGCTTGCAGGATATAACCGCCTCGGTTGACTTTGATGCCTTTGCAGATGCAGCCTTTGATTGCGATTTCGATATTTGTGGTTTAACCACTCAGGGTCAATTTTTGTTTTCTAACGGATTGCTGGAAGAGGCCGAAAGCGCGCAACAAGAGGGTGATACGATAAGCCGCCTGAAGCTTGCGCAGCAAATTAAAACCCTGACGCTACCTACAGAAATGGGTGAAAGGTTTAAAGTGGTTGGATTGCAAAAAAATCTCGATATTGATATTCCAGTCTTCTCAACAGGGCCCTGAACACGTATGGATATAATTCAAATTATCATACTGGCGACGGTGCAGGGTCTTACCGAGTTTCTGCCTATTTCCAGTTCGGCGCATCTAATCCTGGTGCCATTGCTGTTGAAATGGCCAGATCAGGGGCTGGTATTCGATGTTGCAGTGCATCTTGGTTCCCTGTGTGCGGTACTGGCTTATTTCCGTCAAGAAGTGCTGGCAATGATATTGGACTGGGGTAGAAGCCTGGCAGGTGGCGAGCCCACGGCGAATAGTCGACTCGCCTGGTGGCTCATACTCGGTACCATTCCAGCGGTGGTAGCCGGCCTTGTTTTTAAAGACATGATTGAAACCGAATTAAGATCGCCCTGGGTAATCGCTATCGCAACAATCGTCTTTGCCCTGCTGTTATGGGTAGCCGATTTGGGGAAATCAAAATTGCGCACCGAGTCGCGGCTGAAATTGTCTGACGTCGTGGTGATCGGTTGCTTTCAGGCGCTTGCATTGATCCCGGGTACCTCACGTTCTGGAATCACCATGACCGCAGGGCTGCTACTCGGATTGACGCGTCGGGCGGCTGCCAGATTTTCCTTCCTGTTGTCTATACCGATTATATTTGCCAGCGGTACCTTGCAGACCGTGGAATTATTGCAGGCTGCGCAAGTGATCGACTGGCAGGCATTATTTTTAGCACTGGGGCTGTCAGCGTTGAGCGCTGGTATTTGTATTCATCTATTTCTCGGCTTAATCGACAAAATCGGCATGTTGCCATTCGTGATTTATCGTTTACTACTTGGCGCCGTATTAATCGTACTGTTGATCTAAATTGGATGCATAACGAGTTACGTTTGAAGCAATACTGGTTTGTACTGGCTTATATTTTGTTGCTGTTGTTGGGGGTGCTATCTTTAATGCCTGTTGCAGATATAGGCGGTAGCGACAAAATAGTTCATTTTCTAGTCTATGCCGGGCTGTCGGCCTGGTTCAGTCTGATCGTACAGCGGCGCGAATCGCTCTGGCGTATCCTGTTTGGACTAGTAAGCTACGGATTGTTACTGGAGTGGTTACAGAGTTTCACCAGCTATCGTAGCGGAGATTTAGCTGATGCCGTTGCGAATAGTCTCGGTGTCATCACCGGCCTCTCATTTTACTTTTCTCCACTACGAGGCATTTTGAGAGACGTCGATAGCTGGCTATTTGCCCGATTCTAATGCCTGCCGGTTTAGCCTGATCAAGCCCAGCCGGTAATCGTGGATTGCCTGGCCCAGTTCCTTACCCTGCAATCCTCGCTGCATAATTTCGGACAAATCGGCATCGCGTAATTTTTCGCCCAGTTGATTGAGAAAACTGGCTTGTGGGTAGTCGGCGAATTCGAAATTCTTCCTGCCACGTATATCGGCGAGACAGGCCTGGGTCATTTTCCAGAATCTTTTCGGTTTGCGAAAGATATCGGTTTTGGTAAATAGTTTGAGCAGGGTAGCATCTTTGAGTTCCAGCGCGCGGTGTACGTGAGTATGGTACTCGGTAGTGATCAAGGCCAGTTCAGTATGGGCTTTGGGTACACGCCAGCGACGACAAAATGATTTCACCAAATCGACACCAGCCGCTTCGTGACCGTAGTGACTGGGAAGAATATGTTGCGCTGTGCTGGCCTTGCCCAGATCGTGCATTAAAACTGCAAAGCGTGTTTCATTGTCGAGTTCAAGTTCGGCACTTTTTCGCAGTGCCATCATCAGATGCACGCCGGTATCAATCTCGGGATGGTATTTGGCGGTTTGCGGTATGCCGAAAAGCGCATCTATTTCTGCAAACAATCTGCCCAGTACGCGACATTCCCGCAGGGTCAGGAAAAACACCTCGGGATGGGGCTCATCGAGTGCGCGGGACATTTCATACCATACTCGCTCGGCTACGAGTGAATCCAGTTCGCCCAATTCACCCATTTGGTCAATTAGCTCGGCTGTTTCCGGTGCCAGTTTAAATCCCAGGTGGTGATATCGGGCGGCGAATCTGGCGACTCGTAATACGCGTACTGGATCCTCGCTAAAAGCGTCTGACACATGACGTAGAACGCGTGCCTCGAGGTCGTTTTGGCCGCCATAAGGATCGATTATTTCGCCTTCCTCAGTTTCTGCCATCGCATTAATGGTCAGGTCACGGCGTAATAAATCCTGCTCGATGCTAATGCCTGGGTCTGTGTCGAATTCAAACCCGTGATAGCCGGGAGCGGTTTTTCTCTCACTACGTGCGAGTGCGTATTCCTGCCTGGTTTGGGGATGTAAAAATACTGGGAAGTCCTTGCCTATAGGCTTATAACCAAGTTTAAGCATTGCTTTGGCGGTAGCGCCTGTCACTACCCAGTCTATATCGGATATTGGTAGCTTCAGTAAGCGGTCGCGGACGCAGCCACCAACACGATATACCTTCATTGCGCTGAGGGCGTCAACTGCGCTGAACTATCTGGGTATTTGTTGCCTGAAGCGATCATAGTGTTTTTTATTGCTGAACAAAGAGTCAATATTCTTAATGTACTGGCCCAGGCTGGTGGTGCAAAGCTCTCCTCCCTCACACACACTGGGAGTCTGCAAAGATCGATAGTTGTCCATCGTAAATAACTTGCCTGGCAAGTTTTGTAACAGGCGAGCCTGAAGTTTCGATGCGAAATTTCCGAGCGGTACGATGCGGCACGATGACCCCATGGCCTTTACCAGTAACTCGAGAATCTGCTGCAGGCTAAATACTTCTGGTCCACAAACCGTGTAACGCTGTGAATGGGTAGATTTATCGTCTATTGCATTAACTATTTTTTCTACCAGATCGCCAACATAGACCGGTGCAAGCTTGCTTTGTGCGCAGGCCAACGGGAAAAAACCAAAACACAATTTCAATATACCTGCAAATTGATTAATAAATTGGTCATTTTTGCCAAACACAACCGAAGGCTGGAAACTGGTGACCTGCAAATCTTTTTGCCCGAACGTATGGAGTAAATTCTCACCTTCGCCTTTACTGCGCAGGTAACGGCTAGTGCCAGTAGCCTGATTTGCACCCAGCGCACTGAGGTGCAGAAAACGCTTGATATTGTGTCGAGTGCAGGCATCGACCAGGGATTTCATTAAGTCCACATGCACCCTGCGGAAGTCGTCGCGTTTACGCTCGTGTAGTATGCCAATCAAATTGATCATCACGTGCTGGTTTTGGCACAAACTGTCGAGTTGGTCGGGGTCGAATACATTTGCTTCGACAATGCGAATATTGGGGTAAACCAGTAACGCTTTATTTCGATGCGGGCGGCGGCAGGGAATAGTCACCGTGCAGCCACGATTGGCAAGTGCAAAAGCTAGTTGTCTGCCAATGAACCCGCTTCCACCCAGGAGGAGAAGATTACCGTAAGCCATAATAGTTAGTCTCAGCTGATTTGATGTTGTGACCTGTTTCTCGAACCCTGATGGCGTTTACCGCCGGTGCGCGAACGATTGCCGCCTTTTTTGGAGTCATTACTTTTTTTATGCACAGGTTTTGATTTTTTCATTTTTATAGGTGGCAACAATTCGGGGAGTAAATCATTGCTGATGGCGACGGTGGGAATCGAGCGTTGGGTAAAGTTTTCGATATCGACCAAATTCATCGCATAGTCTTCGCAGGCAAAGCTGATCGCATGGCCGGAGTTGCCAGCGCGCGCGGTGCGACCAATGCGATGGACATAGTCTTCACCGAGCTCGGGCAGATCATAATTGAAAATATGCGTGACATCGGGTATGTGCAGCCCTCGAGAGGCAACGTCGGTAGCCACCAGAATCGAAAACTCACCGTCGTGGAATTTTTTTAACAGGCTTTCGCGTTTATTCTGCGGTATATCGCCAGAAATCAACGCGGCGGGGAAGCCATTGCCCTGAAGATATCCCCAGATTCGTATCGTTGCATGCTTAGTATTGGCAAATATAATGCTGCGATCTGGTTTTAACTTACGCATTAGCCCTAACAGTAGCGGTATTTTTTCATGGTTTGCGGGATGATAAACGCTTTGATCAATGCGCTCTACTGCGGGTGTATCCGATTGTATTTTTACCTGCTGCGCCAGATTCATATGCTCATAAGCGAGCTCAAGTACCCTGTGTGCCATAGTTGCGGAAAATAACATACTTAGCCTTTTCGTCGGATCCGGCAGGCGGCGCAGCATAAAGCGGACATCCTGAATGAAACCCATGTCGAACATACGATCGGCCTCGTCAAGCACCAACGCTTCGACTGACTTCAGGTTGTATAGCTTTTGTTTTAAAAAATCGATGAGGCGGCCCGGGGTTCCGATCAAAATATCAATTTCCCTGGTAAATTGTCTTTTTTGTTCCTCATAAGCTTTACCGCCATAGCAAATTGCTAATTTTAGCGGCAAATCCTCCAGCAAGTTTCCTGCATCCTTGTGTATTTGTATGGCGAGTTCTCGGGTTGGCGCGAGTATCAAAACCCTGGGCCTTCCTGGTATAGTTTGTGTTACCTCGGAAGATAGTAACTGTTGGGCACAGGCTAACAGGAAAGCCAGGGTTTTCCCGGTACCGGTTTGTGCCTGACCCGAAACGTCGTTTCCGGCTAGCAGTAAGGGCAAAGATTCCGCCTGAATAGGTGTACAGTATTTGAATCCAAGTTTGTTCAATGCTACAAGCAGGCGCTCATCTAGCGCCAGCGAGTTGAACTCTGTTTCAGTTAAATGTTGTTCGCTCATTAAGTTTTAAAGGGCTACTGGTTGGAAGTAATCGATAGACTATGGTAACAGATTGTAATCAACCGCTGAATAATTCATATCACTTGTAACAGGGTTGGTTATTTTATGCGTTTTGAATTGAAATGCAGGTAAATTGCCCCTATATTGTAGGGTCTGGTTACTTGCGTAGTTGTTGAATATTGAGTCAACTAATTAGTCAGGATACATTGTTGACAGTTAATTCTGATAATACTAAATTGTAGGTCTTTTTGAAAAGCCGTTGGGCTGGAGAAATGAGTGAGTGAAAATATAGTTTACCTTACGGACGATAGTTTTGAAACCGATGTGCTACAGGCCTCAGGTCCTGTTCTGGTGGACTATTGGGCTGAATGGTGCGGTCCATGTAAAATGATTGCACCCATTTTGGAAGAGATCGCAGAAGAGTACAACGGACGCGTTACCGTTGCCAAATTAAATATCGATGAAAATGCCGATACGCCGCCAAAATATGGGATTCGCGGAATCCCAACGCTGATGTTATTTAAAGGCGGTGCCGTCGAGGCGACCAAAGTCGGGGCTTTATCAAAATCACAGTTAACTGCCTTTATCGACAGTAATATTTGATTACTAATGAGGTCGTTCAATAATGTGGACGGCCTCATTTTACTGTGCTAGTCTTGCCTCACTAGTCGCGGCATTCCTGTCGGCGACTCTGAAAACTCTAAAAAACGATTTCAATTCTCTAAACTTGTTGTAGTCCAACTACTGGCTCGGTCTTTCCCATAAAACTTCCTCCTGTGCAACATTATTATGAACCTTAGCGACCTGAAGCAGAAAACTGTTCCCGAACTGATAGACATTTTAAAATCGATGGGGGGCGACCATTCATCCCGTATGCGAAGGCAGGATATCGTTTTCAGCATACTCAAGGCGCAGGCAAAAAAAGGTGAAGATATTTTTAGCGAGGGCGTGCTAGAAATATTACAGGATGGATTCGGATTTCTACGCTCGGCGGACAGTTCATACCTGGCGGGTCCAGACGATATCTATGTATCACCAAGCCAGATCAGGCGCTTTAACTTGCGTACTGGCGATACCATCAGCGGCAAGATCAGGCCACCCAAGGACAATGAACGGTACTTTGCCTTACTCAAGGTAGATGAAATTAATTTCGACTCGCCAGAGAATGTCAAACATAAGGTATTGTTCGAAAACTTGACACCGCTGCACGCCGAACGTCGACTCAAGCTGGAGCGTGGAAATGGCAGTACCGAGGACATAACTGCGCGTATCATAGATCTGGTGTCACCGATTGGTAAAGGCCAACGTGGCCTGATTGTGTCGCCGCCCAAGGCTGGTAAGACGCTGATACTACAGAACATTGCACAGAGTATCGCGAGTAATCATCCAGATTGCTATCTGATCGTTTTGTTGATTGACGAGCGCCCCGAGGAAGTGACCGAGATGGCACGTATGGTTAAAGGAGAAGTCGTTGCTTCTACTTTCGATGAGCCAGCGAGTCGTCACGTGCAGGTTGCAGAAATGGTGATTGAGAAGGCCAAACGTCTGGTAGAGCATAAACGCGACGTTGTCATCCTGCTCGATTCTATCACCCGCCTGGCACGTGCCTATAACACGACTATTCCGTCCTCGGGTAAAGTATTAACCGGTGGCGTAGATGCACACGCACTGCACCGCCCAAAACGTTTTTTTGGCGCTGCGCGTAATATAGAGGAGGGAGGTAGTCTGACAATCCTCGCTACAGCGCTAGTCGAAACCGGGTCTAAAATGGACGAAGTTATCTACGAGGAGTTCAAAGGCACCGGCAATATGGAACTCCATCTGGACCGTAAAATTTCAGAAAAACGCGTATTTCCAGCAATCCATATTAATCGTTCAGGCACACGTCGTGAAGAATTATTGATGGAACAGGAAGAGTTGCAAAAAATCTGGATTCTACGCAAATTTTTGCATTCGATGGATGAAATCGAAGCGATGGAGTTTGTACTTGGACGTATGCAAAACAGCAAAACCAATCTTGAATTCTTCGATCAGATGAAAAAATAATCATGCCCCTGGTTCATTCGTTTGAACCAATCGTCGGTCGCGACCCACGCATCGTAATTCTCGGCA
Organism: uncultured bacterium; assembly: GCA_965370015.1. Taxonomy (GTDB): domain Bacteria; phylum Pseudomonadota; class Gammaproteobacteria. Next base: position 10,001 of record CBDUSZ010000064.1, read on the forward strand.
GCATGCCCGGTGTCGTATCACTGCAAGCGGTGCAGTACTATGCCAATCCCCGCAACGCTTTCTGGGCTATTATCGCCGAGCTGTTCAGTATCGACCTGAATGGTAGTTACCAGTCCAGGGTTCGACAAATCTCTCAATTACCACTCATATTATGGGATACGCTCAAAGCCTGCCATCGCGAAGGCAGTCTGGATTCGAAAATTCTCAAGCAACAAATTGAAGCCAACGATATTGCCGGTTTACTGGAGCGCCACAGTGGGCTGCGAGCGATTGCGTTTAATGGTGCAGCGTCGGAAAAATATTTTAATCAACTTGAGAAGCATCGGTTACCCGCCAATCATCAACTCGAATTGATTAAATTACCCTCGACAAGCCCTGCCAATGCGGCGATGAATTTTGATCAAAAGCTTTCAGCATGGCGTAATTTACTGGATTACCTGTAGCGCGCCAGCACGGGTGCTTTTAGGCATCAATATTTAGTTGCTTCTGGGCAATGCCAGGGCAATTACCGGTGAGCACAAACCTGCCCAGGTATAACCGGGAGGCTCTGTATTTAATCGTGTTAATTCTCCGGTTCGGTATCGTAATGAGGCGCCTGCGCCACAGCATCGTACCAGACCGCCCGATCAGGCCAGAAAATATTATCCTGCGGCCGGATACCTGGATCTTTTTCCAGTCCACCCGCAGGAATTATCAGTCGTCCGCTACTGGCGCTGATATAGGGTACGAGCGAGCCACAGTGGGTGCAAAAAGCTTTCGATATCACGCCTGGTTCTTCAGGGTCATAGCGTTTGGTCAGTGCTTCACCGGTTATCCAGCGTATACGGTCTTTGGTTGTGAAGATATTGGACGCATGCGCGCTGCCGGTTGATCGACGGCATTGGCTGCAATGGCAGATATGAAACTGGTCAAATGGGCCACGCACCGCATATTTAACCTGCCCACATAGACAGGCTCCTTTGATTTCCTGGTTCATAATGTTTCCTCTTTGTATTTCTGTCTGGTTTTGACTTCCGAGCAGTTATCGAACAACTCCGCCATAATGATTTTCGCTTATATTGGCCTGGCCAATGCTCGTAGGCCTGGACTAAGGTTGCTCAATTATTAATCTCCAAACTCATACGTAATTTAAATTATACAGGCATTCGATGAAAATCATCGGCCCTTGTGGAATAATGCTTATACCAAAATTTTGGGGGATTAAATAATGAAATATCTGCATACCATGGTCCGGGTAAATGATCTGGAAAAGTCATTGGCGTTTTATTGCGGCCTAATGGGACTGGTAGAAACCAGTCGATACGAAAGTGAATCTGGCGAATTTACCCTGGTTTATCTGGCGGCTCCTGAAGACCTTGAGCAGGTCAACGCGGAGCGTGCGCCGTTGTTAGAGTTAACTTACAACTGGGATGGTGAGGTATACCAGGGCGGGCGAAACTTCGGGCATCTGGCTTACCAGGTGGATGATATCTATGCGCTGTGTCAAAAAGTACTCGATCGGGGTATTACGCTCAACGTACCGCCGAGTGATGGACATATGGCTTTTTTTCGTTCGCCCGATAACATTTCAATTGAGCTGTTGCAAAAAGGCGATGCACTACCTAAAGCGGAACCCTGGGCTTCGATGCAGGTCACAGGAGAGTGGTAATCCTTTAATCAGAATAAGTCGGGTCGAGCGCTATGGCTTTAGAACAGATTTTGCAGGGTAGTTATTTTTCTATCGAGAGTCCCTTGCGCTTGCTAGATCGATGGCTGAATGCGTATAGCCATCATCGCAACGTCGCGATGGGAAATAAAAATCTGCGAGTAGAGTGGACCGGCCGTGCCAATCGTGTTTTACAGGCAAGATCCCAACCATTGATTATCGAAATGCAGCTTTATTTCTCCTGCGTAGTGAAAAAAAGAGTTTTGTTTCATGACAGCAGCAAATTAGATGTTACTGATGTAAACAACTCGCTGAAAATTGCCTTTCGACCCATTCAGTCAGCAGCTTGTGACCCTGAGGAATTCGCCAAAAACTATCCCGTAGGCAGGGTGCTGGACTCACCCGCGGCGACTAAAATGATCCCCTCAAGGCTTTCTATTGATTTTCATCAGGGGCAGTGGCAAGGCGTATTTGGCTATCAATCTTGAGCGGTTTGAAAGGTAGGGCTCGGGCAAATACGTGTATCACGATCAAGTTTATTTTGCTTGTTCAATGAAGTAAACCACCTGTATCAGGGCGATCCTGAGTTGGCTCACTTTGTAAAGTTGGCTGGTAATATTTCAGCATTACCAGCCATTGAATTAACTATCGCTGCGGGTCTGGGCATGGCACACGGTGGACTTAATGTAGAGGGTTTCTACTAGCCGATTTATAGCCAAAGGCGGTAATCGTCGAATGCCCCTCACGAGTAGATTATTCGCCTGGCACACGCCTTCGCTGTTCGAATTCATCCTGGTCAATTTCGCCTTTGGCGAACCGTTCCTTGAGTATATCCAGTGGCGTTTGGAGCGGAGAGCCAGGGGAAGTACTACCACGTCCCGATTCAACGAGCCAGCGCACCAGGAATACGATCAGGATCACCAGCGCGATCATCATGATCGGGCCAAAGATCATCCCGCCCCATCCCCAATCCATTTGAGACATCATTTTAATACCCTCCAGTCGCCTGCGAGGTGTGAAACAGCGACACCAGACGCGCAATCGGTCAAGTTAGAAGCCTGTGTCAGGCGAATCCGTCCAGTCAGGTCAGCATCGCCTGCACATTGCCCGGAAGCCGTTACTTTAGCAGGTTGTATTTTACTATTTTTCATCGGTTTCCCCCGCAACCATGCCATGGTTTCTCATCTGCTTTAACGCCCCAGGCGATATTCAGCCTGTTAAGGCCTGCGTAGGTATCGACGACAGCATACAGTTCGGTTAATGCCTCATCATCCAGTCCATTGTGTCTTAATGCGTCAGTATAAACACCAATACAATATTCGCTGCCGGTCATGACTGATACTATGAAAGCGACAATATCCTTTGTCTTGTTATCTATCTTGCCGTCGCTAGACATGGATGCCTGAATTTTGTTCCAGGACGCTTCTAAATAATCCGGGCTATTCGCCATTGCTTTATACATGTTTGGAATAAAGTCGATGCCAAGGGTCTTTTTGATATCTTCATATACCCTTTCGACTTTTCCTGTTGCCGCGCTTTCTTCGACTACATTGACAAACGCGACTTTATCTTCACTACCTTGCGTAAAGGTTGCTTCTTTTATTTTCATGGATGAACTGATCATAATACTGGTCTCCGGAGTTTCGAGTGGAATTTTGCTTCGTGCCCCTTAGACGTTCTGGATGCAAAAAACGTTACAAATATTTCCCTGAAATATTAAATTGGCCAGCCGCAGTATTTAATTTCTATTTGAAGGTTATTCTAAGGCATTGATTTTAATTGATATTATTCTTATGGGCTGGGCGAAACTAATTTATCAAACTACTAAGGCATTACTCTGGCTGAGTGATAAATTTCCTCTGCAAAGGTATCGGCAATGAGGGATAGGTATAACAACCCTTTCGCATACAGGATATTGCAGAATATGTGACTGCTGGTTGTTTGATATTTGCCAGATCAGTGGATAATGATGGTCGATCGGGCTTGATAGCTTCGCTCCAGAAACGGGCTTCTGCGCTAACCCTGAAAACACACGGTTTCGGAACAAAAAAGACAGAATGTTTTCAAATAAATTTGGCGCAGCTTTTATTTTTGGATACCGGTTCGCACGGGATGTCATCTTGCCCGAGCGAGAGGACACAGTTTTTTTCCAGGATTTGACGCAATGCCTCCCGACCGCGGTGTAATAAGACCCTTGAATTGGCTTCGCTCAGATCAAGTTCGGCGGCGATTTCGCGGTGATTAAGGCCGGCCATGTCATGCAGAACCACGACGTCGTACTGTGGGTGCGGCAATTGGGCCGCGTAGCGTGCAATACACGATGACATTTCCTGTTTCAGAATCGTCTGCTCGGAAGAATCCTGGCAGTCTGGAACGGTTTCCAGTACCGTCGGATCGTCGACTGTTTGCGGAAGGCGAGCATTCCTGCGAAAGTGGTCGCGGACCAGATTCATCGCAATCGCTGACAGCCAGCTTTGTGGACTAGCTTCACCGCGAAATTTCGTCGCCTTTCGCGTTGCCCGAAGAAATGTCTCCTGGGCAATGTCTTCGGCCAGGGCAGGGCTGCCAACCAGTTTGTTCACAAAAGCGACAATCGCTGGTCTGTGGCTGGTTATATCCATTATTTCGGATGTCATAGCTACACTTCCTGATCAGGTTAGCTGAGCAAAAAGTGTAGCCGATATGTGCCTACCTTGCTAGCAACACCCCTTTTTTAGGCTGTTCTCATTCTCCTGCCCGTTATCAGGGTGT
>CBDUSZ010000065.1:0-14359 GCA_965370015.1 uncultured bacterium
CACCTTAGTTGAGAAGTTTCAAAGGCCCAGGCTTCATAAATTGCCAGCGATCGCCAAAACGGGTTTGTGTTTTTCCTCCAGAAATAACGTGAGTCTGGAGAGATCGGAGTCTCTGTAAATTCCCAAATCGAATATTAATGTAATAAAAAAGTGGAATTATCATATTTCTATTACTTTTTGGTAAATTTTCAGACACAAAAGCAGTGATTCCAGGCATTCGACTGATTGAAACTCATTAAGTTGAACCGCAATCAGTGATATTGCCTGATAATCAGTGAATCACCCCGCTGGATCAGTTCCATGCGCTTTAATACATTCATTCCAAGTAGAATTGCGTCGCCAGGTAAGCCGGGGTTTAAGCTGGCTTTAATATCGCTTAACAGAATTTCACCCATTTTGAGTTCATCCAGTCTGGTCATATAAGCGGTAGCGACGCCATTAGCAGTGGAAACATTGAATGCCCGACCAACTTTCAGTTGTAAATACTTTTCTAAGTTTGCCGGTATACTGGTCATGGTTGCGCCAGTATCCACCAGAAATGTAACCGTCTTTCCATTGATTTCGCCATCAAATACGTAGTGACCGTAACGATTGCGTTGCAGTACTATTTCCACTGATTGAGCGGATATAGAGGTCGCAACCGACTGGTTGGGATTATCTTGATGATCGAGAATTTTTGAAAACACCAGTGCGATTAGCAAAAATCCGATAATCCAGCCGCTGAGGGTGAACATCATGCCGAGTTTTTTAGTAGAATGCTGCATGTTGATAACCTAATTATAGATGATTCGTCGAATTTCAATTCACAGGTTAGACTTTTATGTCGGGTAACAGTTTTGGAAAATTATTCGTAGTCACGTCGTTTGGCGAAAGCCACGGTGCTGCTATTGGCTGTATTGTCGACGGATGCCCCCCGGGTCTAGCATTAAGCGAAGCCGATTTACAGGTTGATCTGGATCGCCGTAAGCCCGGGACTTCGCGCCACACCACGCAACGGCGCGAGGACGATACTGTGCAAATACTATCGGGAACCTTCGAAGGTAAAACTACCGGTACCCCGATCGCCTTGCTGATATTTAACCAGGATCAGCGCTCGAAGGACTATAGCGATATCATGAATCAGTTTCGGCCCGGACATGCGGACTATAGCTACACGCAAAAGTATGGGTTTCGTGACTACCGCGGTGGGGGTCGTTCTTCGGCTCGAGAAACTGCGATGCGCGTCGCGGCTGGTGGTATTGCAAAGAAATATCTGGCCGCGTGCTGCGGGATTCAAATTCGTGGTTATTTGTCGCAGCTCGGGCCACTGAAGCCGGAAAATTTCGATTGGGATGAAGTCAACAATAATCCATTTTTCTGCCCCGACGCATCGATGGTGGCGGCGATGGAGGAGTACATGGATGCGCTGCGCAAAGAAGGCGAGTCTATCGGTGCAAAAATTTCGGTTGTCGCAAGTGGCGTACCGCCGGGTCTTGGCGAACCCATATTTGATCGCATTGATGCCGAAATCGCTCACGCGATGATGAGTATCAATGCCGTTAAGGGTGTCGAGATCGGCGCTGGTTTTGAAAGTATCGAGCAAAAGGGTACCGTTCACCGCGATGAAATAACGCCACAGGGCTTTCTGTCCAACAATGCGGGCGGTACGCTTGGCGGTATAACCTCGGGGCAGGATATCCTGGTCAATATCGCACTGAAACCGACATCAAGCATACATCTGCCGGGTAAAACAGTAGACCTGGATGGCCAGCCAGTGGAGATAAGAACAAAAGGTCGCCACGACCCCTGTGTCGGAATACGCGCCACCCCAATTGCCGAGGCAATGCTGGCGCTGGTGCTGATGGATCACACTTTGCGCGATCGAGCGCAAAATTGCGATGTTGAGCGGCGGACGCCGATTATTCCGGCAAGTGTATAAATCGGCGTCCGCCGCTCAATATCTCCACTTTGCCGCCTGTTTGATTTCTATATAGATGCGTCTAGCAACTGAATCACCTCTTTGTAAATGAGACGAGATATTTGAATTTTTTGCCCATCGGTTTTGGCATTACTGTAGTTACGCCATAACTGACGCAGTTTTTGCCGGTCTGCATTGGCTTGTTCGCTCAGGTAAGCCTCAATTGCGTCGATGCCTTTGGAAATGATCTCATCACGCCAGTACTCGGCCCGGTGATGGCGATGAATCTGGCCATGACCTGACTGCTCGAGTCGTGAAAGTGCTGCGAAAATAGTCCCTGTATCGCGCGCGCGCAGTAGCTTGCCCAAAAACTGATAATGCCTTTTTAGTGCGCTGCGTTTGTTTTGAATCTTGTGTGCCAGGGTGATCGCTTCTAATACAGGTGCATCCAGCGGTATCTGCGATAGTTTTTCGGTAGATAAGGCGGTCAACCGTTTGCCCAGTTTTAGTATCTCGTGGCTTTCTTTTTTGAGTTGTGTTTTGCTGACCAGCTCGATATCTTCGAGTGTGTCATTCTTTATTTCGTTTTCCATAAGGGGATAGGCTAGAATGCGTTGATGAACGATAAAAACAAAGATATGTTAGCATTTCCCGATGCTGAATCATTTAAAAACATTGTAGCCGAGACTTTAAAAATGGCGCAGGCAAATGGAGCCAGCCAGGCCGAGGCAGGATTGTCGGTATCTCAGGGCCTGTCCGTTGCAGCACGAATGCGGTCGGTTGAGACCATCGAACACCAACAGGACAATGGCCTCGGCATCAGCGTTTATTTCGGCCAGTGTAAAGGCAGCGCCAGTACTTCCAATCTCGATCCAGAGGCAATCCGAAAGACGGTTGAAGCGGCCTGTGATATTGCCAAATACACCTCCGAAGACCCCTGCACAGGTCTCGCTGATGGAGATTTGATGGCGCAGCAGTTTGCAGATCTGGATTTGTATCACCCCTGGGACATTTCCCCGGAGGCGGTAATTGAGCTAGTGCTTGAATGTGAAAACGCAGCGCTTGACTTTGATGCCAAAATTGTCAATTCGGAAGGCGCTTCGATAGATTTGAATACCGGCATTTCGGTTTATGGCAATACGCACGGTTTTCTACAGGGCGAACACAAAACACGGCATAGCATCAGTTGTTCAGTGGTGGGTGAATCTAACGGTGGTATGCAGCGTGATTACTGGTATGAAATCAGCCGTAACCCCGATCATTTGGCCAGCGCGACAGCGGTAGGGTTAAAAGCAGCAGAACGTACTCTGAAGCGACTCGATGCGCAAAAACTGAAGACCCAGCAGACACCAGTATTGTTTGTGGCCGATATTGCACGCAGCCTTATCGGTCATTTTACCGCGGCAATCAATGGCTCGGCTCAATACCGCAAGGCCAGTTTTTTACTCGATGCGATTGATACAAAAGTGTTTCCCGAATTTTTACAACTGACCGAGTATCCATTCGAATCACAGGCACTGGGTTCGGCTAATTTTGATTCAGAGGGGGTAGCAGTTAAGCAGGCCGAGCTGGTCACCGATGGCGTGATGCGGAGTTATTTGCTGGATAGCTACGCAGCGCGAAAGCTTGGGCTGCAAACTACCGGACACGCCAGCGGGGTACACAATTTGTCGTTGCAGGATACTGGAAAGTCTTTTGACGAATGCGTTAAAGCCATGCATCAGGGATTACTCGTTACCGAACTGATGGGTCATGGCGTGAATACGGTCACCGGAGATTACTCGCGAGGAGCCGCTGGTTTCTGGGTCGAAAATGGGGAGATTCAATTTCCGGTTGAAGAAATCACTATCGCCGCTAATCTGAAGGATATGTTTGCTGGAATTGTTGAAATCGGTAAAGATGTGGATATGCGGGGAAATATCCGCACGGGATCGATTCTGCTTGAAAATATGACAGTAGCCGGGTCGGATTAGTGCGCTGTCAACGTCATAGTGACGGGCTGTTGCAGTGGCATCTTTTATTGATATTAGCGCTCGGCGCGCAAATTTCGGCCTATGCTGCGAGCGAGAATCCACTGCCGGAGCATCCCCCAGCGGAATTGGATTTGGAATTGGAAACAGTACCACCCGGTTACGTATTTGGTGTAACTGTCAGCACTATACACGAACTTGATGTGATACTAAATCGAGCAGATAGTTTGCGAGATTTGTTCGATCTGGATCAACATGGACGTATCGCAATCGTGTTGCATGGTGACGAATTAGAACTATTTCGAAAAAATAATTATGCTGCTAATCAGTCTATCGTTGAACGAGCCCGTTTGCTCGACCAGGAACAAATTATCGACATCAAGGCCTGTCAGACAAAGATGCGGTTTTTGGGGATCGGGGAGGATGAGCTCCCAAGCTTTATTGAGCAGGTACCTTTTGCGCCGGCCGAGATCGAGCGACTGGAAAAAGAACGCAATTTCGTTCGTCTTTGACATCGGCAGTATTAAAAATAGTTAACGCCACTCGACTGCTTGCAACAACATGACTGTGGTTTTTTTATTAGGCTTGGTCTGTTCAATTTTGATTGGTAATAACGGCCTGAGAGGATCGTAATAATACTTCATTTTTATGCCCAGGCCTTCGATGGTTTGTTCGAATATCAACACTTCGACCGGTTTCTTATTGATATCGAGCGTCGATTTACCCACTCGTAGCAGATGAGATTTTGCCAGTTTCCCCCTGCGGTAATAATAAAACTCAGATTCCTCTAATTTCTGTTTTAACATATGTGCTGCAAGCAGATGGATACTGTGCAAGTCGAAGACTTCGTCCGGCAGGGTTTCCAGGTAACGTTTATTTTTGTATTGAATGTCTACTTCCAGTTTATTCCAGTCAAACCGGGCATTTTCGTAACGCTCATCGTTTCCCTCATCTGTGAGTAAAATGTTGTGGATTTTATATTCGTCGTCGAGACGTAATAATGTAGTTTCTGAGTATAAATTCCTGTTGCCAAACAGGGCATAAATACCTTTAGCGGTGCTGGTCTGGCGCCAGCGCCAGTAGCGACCCGATTGCTCCAGGGAGAGGTCTGAATTGGCGACGTTAAGACCGCCACGATATAGCGTATAACTTGCCTGATAAAGGGTTAAGGGAATATCCATTGCTGCACCTGGTATCGTCAGGCACATCATCAGCAGTAAAGTAATCAGTCGGTGCATTATCAGGGGTTAATCTGGTGCTGATCGAAATTTATCGGATTTTGTAACAATAGTTTCTCGAACTCAATCCGGTTTTCGCCAATGAGTAATTTTTCTTCGCTTAGCCATTGTAAAATTTTTGGGTACATGCGGTGCTCCAGTCGATGACCCTTGTGTTTTAAATCGGCCAGGGTATCACCGTCCTCTATCGCATAACGACCCTGCATCAACACTGGACCATCGTCAAGCTCAGGTGTAACTACGTGGATACTGACGCCGTGTTCGGTTTCTCGGTTATTCATCGCGCGTTGATAGGTGTTCAGGCCTTTGTATTTTGGTAATAGGGAAGGGTGTATATTGAGTATTTTATTTTTATATGCCTGAATAAAGGCTGAACCAAGAATACGCATAAAGCCTGCGAGAACAATGTAATCTGGTTCGAACACTTGTACGCATTGCTGTAGCGCATGGTCAAAGGTGTCGCGCGAATCGTATAGTCTGTGATCGATTACGTGGGTTTTTATCGCGTGATTTATTGCACGAGTGAGTCCATAGGCATCAGCATTATTGGAGATAACGGCGCTTAATTTGGCATTAATCTGCCCCGCGTCGATGCTGTCGATAATCGATTGTAGATTACTGCCATTGCCCGAAATCAGAACAATGAAAGACATGCCTGTCATACTAATGCTACGCTGGGACCATTATTTTTTTCGACAATTTCGCCTATTTCCCAGGCTTGTTCACCGAGTTCACCAAGCAGTCTCAGGCATACCTCTGTGTCGTTGTGCGCAACCACCAAAACCATACCTGCGCCGCAGTTAAAGGTGCGGAACATTTCACCGATTTGCACATTGCCGGCAGATTGCAACCAGTCGAACACGGCGGGCATAGACCAGCTTGAGCGATCGATATTTGCGGCGCAATGGGGTGGAAGTACTCTCGGTATATTTTCCAGTAAACCGCCACCGGTAATGTGCGCCATGGCGAGTACAGGTATTTCCTGCGTCAGCGCCAGCAAATTTTTGACATAAATTCGAGTGGGTGTAATTAAAGCCTCGGCTAGAGATTGTCCACCGCAATCCTGGGTCATATCTACGCCCGAGTGCTCGATTATTTTTCTAATTAATGAATAACCGTTTGAATGTGGACCCGACGATGCCAGCGCAATCAGTTTGTCGCCAACTTTTACCTGCTCACCATTGATGACGTGCTCCTTTTCTACGATACCTACACAAAAACCGGCCAGATCGAAATCGCCCGGCGCATAGATCCCTGGCATTTCTGCAGTTTCGCCACCTATCAGGGCGCAGCCTGCCTGTAGGCAACCCTCGGCTATACCACCAATCACTTGTTCGGCGATCTTTAAACTTAGTTTTCCGGTGGCATAGTAATCGAGAAAAAACAACGCCTCGGCACCGAGTACTGCGATATCATTGGCACACATGGCTACTAGATCGATGCCGATGCTGTCGTATTTTTCAATTTCTATGGCAAGTTTTAATTTTGTGCCAACCCCATCGGTTCCGGATACCAGGAGCGGATTACGGTAACGATCCAGTGGTAACTCGAATAATCCACCAAAGCCACCAATGTTGCCGACGCAGCCCTGCCGATGGGTCGCCCTGACGGCGGGTTTGATGCGTTCTACCAGTTCGTTACCGGCATCTATATCAACGCCGGAATCACGATAGCTAAGAGATACTTCAGAATTCATGGTTTGCAGGTTCAGGAAATAATTCGGTTGTGTTATTTTACACGCCTTGAACGTAAATGTCTGACGACTGCTTGAGAAAAAAATGAAATGTAAAGATGTTTATCTATTGATTGTTTTATTACTACTGCCTGTCTTTCATGGCTCGCAGGCAGTAGTCGTTGAGGAATTATTTACCATCCAAATGCCGGTAGCGGATCAAACTACGAGTGTGCGACTGGAGGCCTTCGGCGAGGCATTTAAACTGGTAGTGATCAAGGTTAGTGGTTCGGACGATGCGCTCAGAAGCCCTGCGTTCAGTCGGCCGATGCAAAGTAGCGCCCGCTATGTTAAGCAATTCAGATATTTCAGTCGTAAGAATGAAAATTCGCAGAGCTTCGATTCGGGACAGTTATATTTGAAGATAGATTTCAATCAGCAACTGGTTGAAGGCTTGTTGCGGGAAAATAATTTTCCAGTCTGGGGTCGCGAGCGCCCCGGTAGCTTGCTGGTGGTCAGTTATGACGTGAATGAAACCATTAGTCTGGTGTCGGGAGATAGCACGCCAGAAGTCATTGAGTTGCTAGACGAGGCAGCCGTAAAGCTGGGTGTTCCGGTATTGTTTCCATTGATGGATCTGGAAGATATTGCGCTGGTCAACATCGGCGATATCGTTTCTCGACAATATGAAAATATCGAAATCCTTGCAGACCGTTACGAGCCCGATGCGTTGGTCATCGGTCAGATAGTCGGGCGCAGTGGGCAGGGTTGGCATGGCGACTGGGAGGTGCGCTTTGCCGAGCAGATTTTTAAATGGAAATTCAAGGGTTCATCCAGACAACAGGTGGTCGATCAGGCGATCAAGCACCTTGCCCGGGTTCTGGCTCTTGAGTACGCCCTGGAAGATCATCGGCGCGTCGACCAGGCGTTGTTAATTAGGATTTCGGCAGTTCCAAAATTTAATCAATTAATTTCGGTGCAGCGTTACCTCAAATCTTTGGCGGTGGTGGATTCAGTTCGCGTTTCGCTGATTTCGGATGATGTGGTGACTTTCAAGCTAAAGCTACGCAATGACGCAAAAGACCTTCAACGCCTGATTGAACTTGGCGAAGTACTCGAGCAACTGGAGTTGCCACAGGTTAACGCTCAGGACGATAGCCTGGTTGTGCTTGACTATTTATACATTGATCGAGGAGTTTCTAATTAAAGCAGCCCAAATTGCATTGCCGTTGTCATTCGACAGGCAATTCAGTTTCGACAATTATTTTTCTCAACAGGGTAAATTGATCATGGCTAATTTGAAAGCGCTGATCGCCTGTAATGGGGAGTCGATGATCGGTTTATGGGGCAAGCCGGACAGTGGCAAAACTCACCTGGTTAATGCATGTGCTCATTTTGCGCACCAGCGAGGAATCAGTTTTCAGCTTTATGATGGAACCGAATTAGCTGGATGCGATGCCGACGATTTCGACGATTTGGAAACCTGTCAGGTGCTGGCTGTGGACAATCTTGATGCGCTTTGTGGTATTCAGAAATGGGAAGAAAAGTTTTATCGAATTATCAATATTAGCAAGAACGGTGGGTTGAGTCTGATTTTCACCCTATCAGCAAATCCATCGTACCTGGAATGCCGCCTGGCGGATTTTCAGTCCAGATTATCCTGGGGCTTGCTGTTACATTTGCAAATCACCGGAGAAACAGAAATCGCGGAGGTAATTAAGCTGCGGGCGAGTTTACTCGGTATTGAATTGTCAAAAGAAGCGATAGCCTATCTATTAGCGCATTACTCCCGGCACCTGTCGGTACAGATCGAAATATTACGTGTACTCGACAGGGCATCGCTGTCGGCGCAGAAAAAAATCACCGTCCCTTTGATCAAACAAACACTGGTCGATTATCGCTCCTGAGTCCTGAGGTTCAGATAACGGGCGTAAAAAATACTCGCGACGAATAACACTGTGCTGAATATTGTGGTCAGTAAGGCGTATATTTTTAAATCCGGATTTACAACCAGTTCGCTGATACCCACGCAAAAATAAAACAGGGTCAGAAACCCAATCCACTTATAGGTATAGCGGTGGTTTAACACCAGGCCCTTAATCGGAATTAGCAGCGGTAGACTTAATATTAATATCCAATAGAGGTTGATAGTATCTTGCGGCCACAAAAACAGGCCGAGTTGGCACACGAAAAGACCCGCTAGAGAGGCTATGCAGATTAATTTTAACGGGTGAATCAATGTTATTGATTTAAGCATGCTCTGAGCAGCCCATGAGTCAATTCCCGTGTGTTAAAACAGCGGTCGCTGGAATGCGCCCACTCATCGTTGCCAACCTTGTTAATAGAATGACTGTTTGCTGCTGGCGCCTTGATTTGGTTCGCATCTGCATGACTCAGCATATATCAGGGGCTCCTTAGTCGAATTGACAGACTGGCAATTCGCTTGCCCAAAGTCTGGCAGGCTGATATTTCATCCCGGCTTAAGAGATTTCCCTGCTGACCGGCTACATGACTGGCACCATAGGGGGTTGCACCGGTGTTGGTCTGATTGAGCGCAGGCTCCGAATAGGGAATACCGCTGATCAACATGCCATGGTGTAATAGTGGCAACATCATGCTGAGTAATACACTTTCCTGGCCACCGTGTAAGCTCGAAGTCGATGTGAAAACGCCAGCTGGTTTGCCGATTAATTTACCCGAAAGCCAATAGGGACTGGTTTGATCAAGGAAATATTTTAACGGTGCGGCCATATTGCCAAAGTATCCAGGACTTCCGATGAGCAAACCGTCGCAGTCTTTCAGATCGCTGATTTCAGCATAGGGAACACCCTGTTCCGGGATCAAAGCAGCTGTTTGTTCGGAGGTTGCCGAAACTTCGGGCAGGCAGCGAATTACAGCTTCGCAGTGTTGATTGGAATCAACTCCCGAGGCAATTTGCTCGGCCATAACAGCTGTCCCACCATGCCGACTATAATAAATGATTAGAATTTTCTGCATTTTTAAATTCTGTTTGGCTGGATAAATTATCGACCGTTAAAAAATTACAAAGATCTGCATCGATATCATCCATTATTTACCTGTTATTGGAAATGGTGACACCGCAGCTGTATCGGAAAAAGGGTTTGCCTAAATTATTTCCAGGACCTTAGACGGAGGTCTGCCGATGATAGCCCGCCCTCCCGAGATCACAATTGGCCGTTGTAATAATATCGGGTATTGGCAAATTGCATCTATAATTTTCTCGTCCGTGGCCGAGTCGTCCAGTTTAGCATCTACGTAGGCTTGCTCGCTGGTTCTTAAAAGGCTGCGAGCAGAAACGCCAAGCATATTAATGATTCGCCCGAGCTCTTGTTTGCCCGGTGGGTTTTCTAAATATTCGATTACCTCAGGATTTTTTTTATTCTGTACTATAATTTGCAGAGCTTCTTTCGATTTGCTGCATCCGGGGTTATGGTAAATAATCAGTTTATCGGCTCTCATTTGTTCAGTCATGATATTAGAATTTGACAATTGTTTTACAGTAACGAGTGAGTATTAGCAATAGTGTCATTTCGACATTATAAATTTGTAGGTGGATGGTTTGAAATGTGTGCGTAAAATTGGCTAATCAGACTGAAGCAGCGCCGATTTAACGCGAAAATGGCGTATAAAATGCGCATTAATTTACATATTAAGACTTGCTCTGCAAGGTTGATCAATGTAGTCTTTCGGACGGAGTGGGCACACAAGAATTTTATCCAAATTGACGCAGTTCTCGGAGAAAAGAACATATGAAAACTAACAAACTTCTGAAATTCACTGCTATCGCAGTAATCACAGCTGGATTTGCTGTCGGGTGTACCAGCGACAGTGCTGAAATGACCGAACCAATGGTTGCAGAAGAATGCGAGGGCGCAACCCCTGAAGTTAGAAACGCAATTTATGCGGCTAAACTGAAAAATGCTCGAGCCAGGAATCTTGGATTCGAATGGCGCGATACAGCGAAATTAATCGAAGCAGCTGAAAAAGCGGCCGAAGAATGCGATAACGCCAGGGCCAAGACTCTGGCAGACAAAGCCGAGCGGGAAGCATCAGATGCTATCGCTCAATATCATGCAGATCAGGCGAAAATGGAAGAACCTACAGAGGAGCCAATGTCTATGGGCAGCTATCTGGTGGTAACCGGAGACAATTTGTGGAATATTGCCGGTCAGGGCTCTGTGTATGGTAATCCTTACCAGTGGCCGTTGATTTACAAGGCTAATTCAGGTCAAATTAAGGATGCTGACTTGATATACGCAGGTCAAACTCTGGATATTCCCAAGGCGTCGGATGCTGAAGCAGCCGCTGCAGTTGAGCATGCGAAGACTCGTGGTGCCTGGACTGTTGGAGAGACAGAAGCCTCAGATCTGGATTATCTGGCACAATAAAGCAACAGGTTAGAAAAAATTAAAAGCCCGCGAAAGCGGGCTTTTTTTGTTTTAATTGATGCCAATCCGTGAATGATTCCGCCGTGGCAAATGATGCAGAAATGTTCCGGTATCGGATCCAGGGATAAAGTCCGCAGAGGATGAGAATCTAAAAGGCTGATTTTCTGCTTGCCTGTTAATATTATTGCCCTTACAGATTAATATTGGCAGCACATCCGTGTACTACTGGAATATCTAGACAAACCAAAACCATCTTTTGTTATTTTCTGCCAGGGCAGAATTTCCTGCTAATATGAGGGTAACGATTGAAATAAAAAATGAATGAATAAAACAAGTAGTCTCGAAAGCATTCTAGATCTTCTGGTGGTCCAGGAGATCGTTGAGCAGGAACAGGCGAGTATGATTTCCTCGCTAGTTTCTGCACAGGATCGCAAAAATTTGCATCCGATAGAAATAATCGCTAACCGTCAGTGGGCCAATAAATCGCAACCCGATCAGGTGATATCACTAGACTTTCTGACCGACTGGTTGGCCAGCGAATCCGGCCTGGAAAGGTATTATTTCGATCCGCTCAAAATGGATGTTGCTTCCTGCACATCTATTATGTCTTACGCTTATGCAACCCGATTCAAAATTCTCGCGGTAAAGGTTAATCCCGAAGAGGTATTAATTGCCGTTACCGATCCCTTTAACACCGAATGGAGGGATGAACTAGATCGAATTGTAGCTCGTCCTATTAGCACTGTGTTGGCTAATCCTAAGGATCTTAATTCCTATTTACTAGAGTTCTACAGTATCAGCAAGGCAATGGATAATGCCGGATCCAGTCAGGGTCAAATGTCGAGTAACCTGCAAAATCTGGAACAATTGATCGAACTTGGTAACCTCGGTTCGGTCGATGCTGACGACCAACACATCGTTAGTATTGTCGACTGGTTGCTGCAATATGCATTCAATCAACGTGCCAGCGACATTCACATTGAGCCGAGGCGCGAACAGGGCAACGTGCGATTTAGAATAGACGGGGTAATGCATCAGGTTTACGAGATCCCTGCCAATATAACCTCAGCAGTAGTTAGTCGCATTAAAATTATGGGTCGCCTGGATGTGGCAGAAAAACGCAAACCTCAGGATGGTCGCATCAAAACTCGCTCACCAGATGGCGTTGAAATTGAAATGAGATTGTCGAGCATGCCTACAGCATTCGGAGAAAAACTGGTGCTTAGAATTTTTGATCCGGAAGTCCTGGTAAAGAATTTTTCAGCGCTCGGTTTTGAAAAAAGGGAATCCGATATCTGGAACCAAATGATAAGAGAGCCACATGGTATTATCCTGGTTACTGGTCCTACCGGATCGGGCAAGACCACGACGCTGTACACTAGTTTAAAATATCTGGCGACTCCGGAAGTTAATGTTTGTACGATTGAAGATCCGATAGAACTGGTCGAACCCAGTTTCAACCAGATGCAGGTACAGCACAATATTAACCTGGACTTCGCCAGTGGCGTTAAAACCCTGCTGCGTCAGGATCCGGATATTATTATGGTAGGCGAAATACGCGATCGGGAAACTGCTGAAATGGCAGTGCAGGCGGCGCTGACAGGCCATCTGGTACTCTCAACTTTACATACCAACGATGCACCATCAGCAATTGCGAGGCTTACCGAAATTGGCGTGCCGCCTTATTTGATCAGCGCAACATTGATTGGGGTGGTGGCGCAAAGACTGGTTCGAACTCTGTGTCCACATTGCAAACAAAGTCATTCTATCGACAAGCACGAATGGGAAGCTTTAATTAAGCCCTGGACGACATCCGCGCCCAAATCAATTGCCCTGGCGGAAGGATGTCTGGAATGTCGCCAAACCGGATTTGTAGGGCGCGTAGGTATTTACGAAATGATGCTGATTAATGAGTCACTAAAACAGAGAATTAGTAGTGCTTTTGATTTGGTTGAGTTTCGTAAGGCTGCCATCAAACAGGGCATGAAACCGCTCAATCTGGCGGGAGCACAAAAAGTTGCTAAAGGCGTGACAACAATTGAAGAAGTAATGAAGGTGGCTCCTCCCCGGTATGACTGACAGTAACCCGGTTGCAACAAACCTGCCGCGATCATATAGTTTATTGTTTAAACCACCGCTGATTAAGTGCGTCGATGACTTTGTTGGGATAATTCTGCCTACCAAGGCTGCCGTTATAACGCGCCAGCGCGCGGGTTATATTATTTGATTCCATATCCATGTAGTAGCGTAGAATGGTGCAACCCATTCGCAAATTGGTGCGCACGCGAAACAGATTGTCGTCTGAGATACCAATTTCTTCAAGCCAGAAAGGCATAATCTGCATCAATCCACGGGCACCCGAAACCGATATAGCAAACTGGTCGAATCGACTTTCGACTTCGATTAACGCGAGTACCAGTTCTGGCGCCAAATTCACACGGGTAGCCTCGTAATGAAGTTGTTTTAACAGTGTTATACGGGTTTTAGTATTTTCGATGAAAGGCTTCAGTCGATTGGACATATCGAGCAGCCAAACTTCCGCATCGAATCGATCATTAAACCCGGCATCAGCTAAAACTGCTTCCTGCAGCAGTTCCCGGAGTTCTGGGTCATGTGTCTCCGAGGCATATACCGGGCCAATTAAAAATAAACCTGCCAGTGACAAAGCCAGCAGCAAAGGCCTTTTTGTCATGTCTGCGTAATTAAATTTTCGAGAAATTTGGGTAATTCTGCCAGTGCTACCTCTTGCGCGGATTCATCCCGGCGTCCTTTATATTCAGCTATTTTTGAACCAAGTCCGCGTTCACTCAGAACGATCCGTTGCGATATGCCAATTAACTCCATGTCAGAAAACATGACACCTGGCCGCACATGTCTATCATCAAGCAGCACTTCAATGCCGCGATCAAGACAATCCTGGTAAAGGTCGTCGGAGGCCTGTTTCACTGAATCTGATTTGTGATAGTTGATAGGACAGATGACGAGTTGGAACGGAGCCAGTGCATCGGGCCAAAATATACCGCGTTCATCATTGTTTTGCTCGATAGCCGCAGCTACTACACGGGTTATACCGATACCGTAGCAACCCATCGAGGTAATCCTGGATTTGCCATTTTCATCGAGTACAGTGGCTTGCATGGCTTCGCTATATTTTTGTCCGAGTTGAAAAATGT
>CBDUSZ010000066.1:0-14139 GCA_965370015.1 uncultured bacterium
TAATATTGAAGACACGCATGTGAAATTAACCTCTGGCCGGAGTCGATTTTCATTATCATCTCTGCCCGCCAGCGATTTTCCAACACTGGATGATATTACCGAACAACAGTCCTTCGGAATACCACAGGTGCGGTTAAAGACGTTGTTGGAGAATACTTCATTTGCGATGGCGCAACAGGACGTACGTTATTATTTAAATGGAATATTAATGGAAATTTCGTCAGATCAGATAAAGCTGGTGGCTACAGATGGGCACCGCCTGGCGCTGAGCGAATATAAGATTGATATTTCTATTGATGAAGCAAAGCAAATAATCATACCTCGCAAGGCAGTTCTGGAGCTATCACGATTACTTGAAGCTGGTGACAGTCCAGCGAAAGTTATTTTGAGCCAGAATCATATAAGAGTTGAAACCGATAAATTGGTGTTCACTTCTAAATTAATTGATGGGAAATTTCCAGATTACAATCGCGTAATACCGGTTGATGGTAATAAAATACTAGTGGTAAATAGAGAGTCGCTGAAACGTGCGATGAGCAGGATTGCGATTTTATCCAATGAAAAATACCGCGGTATTCGCTTAACTTTAACTACAGGAAATTTGTCTATTCAGGCGAATAATCCAGATCAGGAAGAGGCGGAAGAAGAGTTGTCGGTTAGTTACGACGAGGCCGAGATAGAAATCGGGTTTAATGTGACCTATCTAATTGATGTACTTAATGTACTGGATTCAGAAGACGTTTACATCAAACTAAAAGACGCGAATAGTAGTTGTATTATCAGCGACAGCGAAGATTCGGACAGTTTGTATGTCGTGATGCCGATGCGCTTATAACCTGTCGTCTGAATAACATTAATCAATAAAAGGTCGCCAGGGTGTTATGTCAATCAGTCAGCTTAGCCTGACAGATTTCAGGAATCTAAAAAGCACAACCTTAGATTTCCACCCATCGCTTAATTTCCTGTGTGGTAGTAATGGATCAGGTAAAACAAATTTGCTCGAATCGATACACGTGCTTTGCCAGGCCTGTTCATTTCGTACCCACCAGTTAAAACAGTGCATTAGTCACGATAAATCAAACTTTTTGCTATTCGGTCGATTTAATGACTACAAAGCGGGTCTTTCAAAGTCACAGCAAAAACTCGAAATTAAATTAAACGGCGAATCGATAAATAAAAGGTCCGAACTGGCCAGCAAAACCCCGATCAATATTGTCAATGCCGACAGTTTTAATTTAATTACTGGCTCTCCCGAAGAAAGGCGTAAGTTTCTAAACTGGTGTTTGTTCCACGTGGAACATGAATACTCCGAGCACTGGGCGCATTTCAAACACGCCCTTAAGCAACGTAACCAACTGTTAAAAATCAGGCAGGATTTAAACCTGCTGGATTACTGGAATGATTATTTAATTAAACCCTCGATGGCGATTCATCAATACCGAAAACACTACACTAAATTAATTAACCAGCAGCTGGTCGAACAGCTCCCGGATTTACTCGGGAATATACAAATCACCATGGAATATGTGGAAGGGTGGCCGAAAGAAGTTGAACTCAAGACATGTCTGGAAGCCAACCGCGCTAAAGATATAAAAGCAGGTTATACCAACTATGGCGTTCATCGTGATAATTTAAAAATAATGGCAGACGGTATGCCGGCCGACCAGGTATTGTCACGAGGACAACTAAAACGACTCTGCCTGGCTCTAATCGTCGCGGTTCTAAAAATCGTTAGACAAAAGAGCGATAGAGGCATTATTTTATTGATTGACGATTTACACTCAGAACTTGATGAAGCATCGCAACAAAGTGTTTATCGACTGTTGACCGATATCGGCCTTCAGCTGTTCATAACAAACCTCGCAGAGCATATTCCAACAGCCTTACGAGGAAAAGATTTCAAAATGTTTCACGTGGAACATGGTATCATCGCGCCTCTTAAACCGAGTTAGACAAGTACATGTCAGAATACGATTCCACCAGTATAAAAGTGTTAAAAGGACTCGATGCTGTGCGCAAGAGACCGGGCATGTATATCGGCGATACCGACGATGGCACAGGGCTGCATCACATGGTATTTGAGGCGGTAGACAACTCAATAGACGAAGCGCTCGCAGGACATTGTTCAAAAATAGAAGTAATAATACACGCTGATGGTTCGGTGTCGGTGAAGGATGATGGTCGAGGAATACCCGTCGATATTCACAAGGGAGAAGGGCGTTCTGCGGCAGAAGTTATCCTTACTATTTTGCATGCCGGTGGAAAGTTCGACGACAACTCGTACAAGGTGTCCGGCGGCTTGCATGGTGTTGGTATATCAGTGGTTAATGCGTTGTCAGAAAAGCTGTTATTGCGCATCAAGCGTCATGGGAAATTGCACGTTCAGGAATATTTGCTGGGTGTTCCCCAGGGCGATCTTAAGGCAATCAAAGATTCAGACCAGACCGGGACTGAATTACGTTTTTATCCCAGCCCAAAAATTTTTAGCGATATCGAATTTCACTACGATATATTAGCCAAACGATTGCGCGAATTGTCTTTCCTCAATTCGGGCGTTCATATTCACCTGCTCGACGAAAGGAATAACCGGGAAGATATTTTCGAATATGAAGGTGGCATCCGGGCATTTGTTGAGGACTTGAACAAAAACAAAACCCCCATTCATGAAAAAGTAATCGAGATAAAGACCGAGGTCCAGAATGTCGTTATCGAGTTAGCAATGCAGTGGAACGATTCGTATCAGGAAAATATATTTTGTTTTACCAATAATATACCGCAGCGTGATGGTGGATCGCATTTGTCCGGTTTCAGGACCGCGTTGACTCGAACGCTCAATCAATATATGGAAAACAGTACAGTAAAAAAGGACAAGGTATCCACTAGCGGTGATGATGCCCGCGAGGGTTTAACCGCAGTATTATCGGTTAAGATACCGGATCCGAAATTTTCTTCGCAGACCAAGGACAAACTGGTTTCATCCGAAATTAAAGGTATCGTTGAATCGGCGGTGAGCGACAAGCTAAAAGATTTTCTGCAGGAAAATCCAGGTGATGCCAAATCTATCACGATGAAAATAGTCGATGCGGCCAGGGCTCGTGAAGCGGCGCGTAAAGCCCGGGAAATGACACGACGCAAGGGCGCACTGGATATTGCCGGGTTGCCGGGAAAACTGGCCGACTGTCAGGAAAAAGATCCGTCTTTGTCGGAAATTTATCTGGTGGAAGGGGACTCGGCAGGTGGCTCCGCGAAACAGGGCAGAAATCGCAGGACTCAAGCCATACTGCCGTTGAAAGGAAAAATTCTCAACGTGGAGAAAGCAAGATTCGATAAGATGTTACAGTCAGCTGAAGTTGGCACGCTTATCACTGCGCTTGGCTGCGGCATTGGGCGAGAAGAATTTAATATCGATAAACTGCGTTATCACCACATTATCATCATGACCGATGCTGATGTCGACGGTTCGCATATACGTACCTTGCTGCTGACTTTTTTCTATCGTCAAATGCGTGAACTGGTCGAGCGTGGACACATTTATATCGCTCAGCCGCCCTTGTATAAAATTAAAAAAGGCAAGCAGGAACGCTACGTAAAAGATGATAAGGAATTAAATGGATATTTATTGCAGTTAGCTATCGAAGGCGCGAAACTGGTTTTGAGCGACGATACCCCAGCACTGTCGGATCTGGCGCTTGAAAACCTGGCGCGACAGTATATGACTATCCTCGCAATTTTCGATCGACTCGAGCAAAACCTGCCGCGTGAGATATTAGCCGAACTAATCGATCTATCCGCCGTTAGCAAAACCGAACTGTTTGATGAAGCCGCGATGAATGACTGGGGGCAAGTGCTGTCTGCCAGGCTGAATCAGAAAAGCAGCGCCTCAGTGTCTTATTTAGTGAACGTAAAAAGCGATGAAAATAGTAATCAATACGGCCTATCAGTGGATAAACGCCATCACGGTATATTAGTCCATTGCGAGTTGAGCCCAGAGTTTTTTAACGGCGCTGATTATCAGGCATTTGCCCAATTTGTTGAGCAAGCAGGTGATCTTTTTACCCCTGGGTCATATATCAGTCGAGGTGAGCGCAAGCAGGCGGTGGGAAATTTCGGTGAAGTGTATGAATGGCTGATGAAAGAAGCTAAAAAAGGATTAAATATCCAACGGTACAAGGGACTGGGTGAAATGAATCCAGATCAATTGTGGGAAACAACCATGGATCCTGAAAACCGCCGTTTACTAAAAGTGCGCATAGAAGATGCAATTGCTGCTGACGATGTATTTACCACCTTAATGGGTGACCAGGTAGAGCCCAGGCGTATTTTTATTGAAACCAACGCCTTGAATGTCAATAACCTCGATATCTAATCACAATAACATCAGCATACCTCTGCTAAGTTATTGATTATAAACATGAAAGACCTGTTAAAGCAATGGACGCTACAACCGCATCGCTACCTTTCGCAGGTTGATTTCGATGCTAACGGCAAGCTAGATAAGCGGGCGTGGAAAGCGATTCAGCACAAGGCGCGGCAACAGGTTATCAGTAAAATTCAGCACCAGCAGTCGCACAATATACTCGAACGCCTGCAACAAACCGGGCAGCCGTTCATACTTGCCGCGATTGCAGAAGAAAAACTGGTTTCTCGCAAGAAGGTGCTTGCCGTTTTCGCCGGGAGTGTTGCATTTTTGCTGCTTGGCATCATTATTAATATAATCGCAGTACGACCACCTTTCTAGCAGGCTGTACGAAGCCATCCTCAATCGGGCCGATGCCTGGAGAAAAACTATTGAAAAACCCGCTGTTAAAAACCACCGGTTTGCCTGCCTTCAGCAAAATAACCGATGATATTATTCAACCCGCTATCGAAACAATTCTAGACCAGAACCGACAACAAATTGCTCGACTGGTGGACAATAAAAAAATGAGTTGGGACGGGCTGATTAAACCGATATCCCTGCTCGAAGACCGGTTGAGCAGAGCCTGGTCTCCAGTACGCCATCTAAACTCTGTGAAAAGCAGCGAGACATTGCGCGAGGCGTACAATGCCTGCCTGCCATTGCTGAGCGAGTATTCGACTGAAATGAGCCAGAATCGTGCGCTGTATGAAGCTTACCGAACTATCGCCAAATCGTCCGCTTATGATGATTTAAATAGCGCGCAACAAAAAACCATCGATGATTCGCTGAAACACTTCAGACTGGGAGGCGTTGACCTGGAAGGGGCAGACAAGAATCGCTATCAGCAATTGCAAAAAGACCTTTCCGAGCTGCAGTCAAACTTTGACAATAATTTGCTCGATGCGACGCAGTCCTGGCAAAAGCTGATTGATGACCGCCAACAACTGCAGGGATTGCCCGAATACGCAATGGCGATGCTCAGGCAACTGGCGGAGCAGAATAATCAATCTGGTTATCGACTAACACTCGATATGCCATGCTATATCGCGGTGATTACCTACGCACTGTCCCGGGAGCTGCGTAAAGAGATATATGATGCCTATACGACGCGCGCCTCTGACCAGGGAATTACAGATAAAAAATGGAATAATGCGGATAACATGGGGCAAATTGTCGCTAAAAGACACGAAAAAGCAAGATTACTAGGTTTTGATAACTATGCCGAATATTCCCTTCAAACCAAGATGGCCGAGTCAGTTGAGCAGATACTCGATTTTCTTTATGACCTTGCGCGACGGTCGAAATCCGCAGCGATAGACGAAGTTGCCGCAAGGCAGGCATATGCTGAGTCGTTAGGCTTCGAAGGAGAATTACAGGCCTGGGACTATGCTTATTACAGCGAAAAGCTGAAGCAGCATAACTATCAAATTTCCGAGGAAGATTTAAAGCCCTATTTTTGTGAAGACAACGTCATCAGCGGCTTGTTTGAAATTGTTAAAACCCTGTATGGTGTCGATATAGTTTCGGCAGATAACGGGGTTGATGTGTGGGATCGGTCGGTGCGTTTTTATGCGATTAACAATGTGGCTGGCGAAACTGTCGGACAGTTCTATCTGGATTTGTACACGCGCGAAAACAAACGTGGCGGCGCCTGGATGGACGAATGTATTAACCGCTACCATATCGATGGTAACACGCAGATTCCTGTCGCCTATCTGACTTGCAATCTGACACCGCCTGTCGGAGAGGAGCCGGCATTATTTACCCACGATGAAGTCATCACCCTGTTCCACGAGTTCGGCCACGGTTTGCACCATATGCTCACCAAAATTGATGTCCCCGAGGTTGCTGGTATTAATGGTGTCGAGTGGGATGCTGTCGAATTACCAAGCCAGTTCATGGAAAATTTCTGTTGGCAAAAACAGGCTCTGGACTTATTTGCCAGGCATTACCAAAGCGGTGAACCCTTACCCGATATCCTGTTTGATAAAATGGTAGCCGCAAAGAACTTTCAGAGTGCGCTGCAAATGCTCAGGCAGATTGAGTTTGCACTGTTCGATATCAAACTTCACCAGCAGCCGGGGTTAACCTCTGCCGCGCAAATTCAACACATACTAGACCAGGTTCGGACAGAAATATCGGTCGTCAAAACGCCGCAAAGCAACCGGTTTCAAAATGCATTCTCACATATTTTTGCAGGCGGCTATGCGGCGGGGTATTATAGCTACAAATGGGCAGAAGTTTTATCTGCGGACGTATTTTCCGAATTTGAAGAAGTCGGCATCCTCGATGCTACGATCGGGCAGAAATTCCTGCATTGCATACTTGAACAAGGCGGCTCGCGTCCGGCGATGGAGTCGTTTCAATGTTTTCGCGGGAGAGAACCCAAAATTGACGCGCTGCTCCGGCATAGTGGCATAGCGACCTAAAAATTATGACAAGATATTTACTCACAGGTTTGTTATTCCTGCTCCCCGCACTGGCAGTGCTGGCACAGGATACCGGTACTGAAGCGGTTATCGAGGCGGTTCCGCAAAAACCGCGGGAAATGCAATACGTCACTGACCGGTTACGCTTGTCGCTCTATCCCCAGGCTAATGATAAAAGCAGGGCGCTGGAATACCTGTCCTCGGGTGACAAGCTCGGAATACTGGATATCGAAGGCCAATACGCACTGGTGATTGCCCCGACGGGTACGCGAGGGTGGGTAAAGCGGGGTTTTTTATTACTCCAGCCCACTTCTAAATTATTGCTCGAAGCCGAGAAAAACAAAAATAAGGATCTTCTTCAGGAAATAGAAAAACTCGCAAACAGTAAGGTCGTCATCGATCAATATGAACGCGATATGGATCAACTGACTATAAAACTAGAGACAGCCGAGGCCGCAAAACAAAAAGCTGCGCAAAAGATTGTAAATATGGAGCAGGCTGCACGCGAGAAGGCCGAGTTAGAAGCTGCGATAGAGGCGGCCCGGGAATCTAAATCTACTCTACCCGTACAAGCACTGATCGATACGGCGAGTACCTATTGGCAATATTTGATCCCGATATTTCTGGGCTTCCTGTTGTTAGGGTCTCTCATCGCTAAACTGATAATTGACGCGCGTATCAAAAAGCGTTTCCACGGCCTCAAGCTCTGGTAATCGTTAGTGATCATTTGTGAAGCTAATGACTAATAATAAAATAGACCGATAAACTTTAGAAACTAATCATGCGCTACCGGGACCTGCGGGAATTTATTGAGCAACTGGAAAAAGACGGCGAATTAAAGCGCATTAGTCAACGTATAGACCCAAACCTGGAAATTACCGAAATTGCCGACCGCACCCTGCGGCGAAAAGGCCCCGCACTATTGTTCGAACAGGCTGGCGACAGCAAAATCCCTTTACTCGCCAATTTATTTGGTACCGAGCAACGTGTAGCACGGGCTCTGGGTGACAGCCAACTCAATTCGTTACGCGAGGTGGGCAAGCTGCTGGCCTTTCTAAAGGAACCGGAACCACCGAAGGGTTTTATCGATGCAATAAAAACTCTGCCGATCTACAAAAAAATACTCGACATGTCGCCGCGCCTGGTCAGTAAGCCAAAATGTCAGCAGGTTAAAATTAGCGCTGAGGACGTGGATCTGTCATTTTTACCGATACAAACCTGTTGGCCCGATGATGCGGGGCCCCTGATTACCTGGGGTCTTGTCACTACCCGGGGACCGGCAAAGAAACGTTTAAACATGGGGATATACCGCCAGCAGGTGATCGCCAGAAATAAAGTCATCATGCGCTGGCTGCCACAGCGTGGTGGAGCACTAGACTATCGTGAATGGCGTGAACAAAAAGGCGACCAACCGTTTCCGGTATCGGTAGTGCTGGGCTGCGACCCGGCTACCATTCTCGCCGCGGTAACGCCGATACCCGATACCTTATCTGAATATGCCTTTGCTGGTCTGCTGCGCGGTAGCAAAACCGAAGTCGCTAACGCATTGTTATCCGATCTGCAAATACCGGCGCGTGCGGAGATTGTATTAGAAGGCTTTATTTATGCCAATGAGGAAGCCGAAGAAGGCCCTTTTGGCGATCATACCGGCTACTACAATGAAACCGAGCGCTTCCCAGTTTTTACCATCGAAGCGATTACGATGCGTAAGGATCCGATTTACCACAGTACCTACACAGGTCGCCCACCCGATGAACCGGCAATATTGGGCCTGGCACTCAACGAGGTGTTTATCCCGCTTTTACAAAAGCAGTACCCGGAAATCACCGATTTCTATTTACCCGCTGAAGGCTGTTCTTATCGTGTGGCAGTGGTCAGCATGAAAAAGCAATATCCGGGGCATGCAAAACGCGTGATGATGGGAGTCTGGTCATTTTTACGCCAGTTTATGTATACCAAATTTGTGATCGTGGTTGACGATGATATCAACGCACGGGACTGGAAAGATGTCATCTGGGCGATATCAACGCGCATGGACCCCGCGCGAGACCTGACCATCATAGAAAATACGCCGATCGACTATCTCGATTTTGCATCACCGATTTCCGGGTTGGGTTCCAAGGTGGGATTAGATGCTACCAATAAAATGGGCGGTGAGACTACGCGCGAATGGGGCCGACCGATAGCGATGGATAAAGCGACAGTTAAAAAAATAGATGAAATCTGGGATGAACTTGGAATCGATGCCGAATAGTGGGCGGCGAAATTTAAGCAAGCATTGAATTATTCGGCGCCAGGCTTCATCGGGGGAAAGCAATGCGATCAATAATGGTATTAAATTCCAAAGGTGGCTCGGGCAAGAGCACGCTATCCACCAACCTGGCAAGTTATTATTCGACTCAGGGTAAAAAAGTTGTTCTGGTTGACCTCGATCCCCAGATATCAAGCCTGGAATGGTTACAGGCGAGACCGAAGGGACGAGCAACGATTACCGGCATCGATGCTTCAGGGGGTAGATTTCGTTTACCGCGAAATGCGGATTATGTGATATTCGATACCCCGGCAGCCTGCCTCAGGAAGGATTTGGGCAAGTATCTGCGCCGCGCACAAAGCGTAATTATTCCGATACTTCCATCACCGATAGACATGCGAGCAGCAATACCGTTTATCCAGGCTGTATTAGCGAATGGACGAGTAGCGCGCAAAGAATGCCGTGTTGCATTGATAGCCAACCGATGTCGGGAAAACACTAACCTATACCATCAGCTCGACAGTTTTTTGCGAAAAGTGCGTAAAGCGCCATTCATAAGCGTGTTGCGCGAAACCCAAAATTACAATAGAGCGGCAGAAAGAGGGCTCGGTGT
Source organism: uncultured bacterium (assembly GCA_965370015.1). GTDB lineage: Bacteria > Pseudomonadota > Gammaproteobacteria. The sequence continues at coordinate 9,693 of CBDUSZ010000066.1, forward strand.
GTTTGAGCTTGCGCCGTATCTGGTGCGCCGGGACCTTGATCAGTGGTCACCCATTATCAATTGGTTGGGTAGTAAGCGCAGCCAGCCATTAAATTAAGGGTTAAATCATTCGCTTCGGGAAAAACAGAATTTTAATTATCCGCGCAGGTTGCTCAACCCTTACTTGATCAGCGGCTCTTTAAGTATCTTGCAAGGCGAGGTCGACTGCCTGAAGTGCGTGTATTGCGGTCGTATCGTACAGTCTTATGGGGGTATCGGTCGCCTTGATCAACATGCCAATTTCTGTGCAGCCAAGGATTACCCCATCGATATCCTGTTGTCGTAAACGGTCGACAATATCCAGATAAACCTGTTTCGAGGCCGGTTTAACTTCTCCGAGGCACAGTTCCTGGAAAATTATTTTGTGCACGGTTTCGCGATCCCGGGCTTCTGGAACAATGACATTGATGCCGTGTTGCTGGCTCAGGCGACCTTTGTAAAAAGACTGTTCCATAGTATATGCCGTACCGAGTAAGCCGACACGCGAAACCTTATCCGCGAGTAATGCTTTAGCGGTAGCATCAGCAATATGTAGTAGCGGGATATTGACCGATTGTTCAACACTATGCGCCACTTTATGCATCGTATTGGTGCAAATCAGGAAAAAATCGGCGCCCCCCGCTTCGAGCGACCGTGCCGCCCGCGATAAAATTTCTGCTGCTGCGTCCCAGTCACCCGCCTTCTGTAGCGCCTCTATTGGTGCGAAATCGACACTGTGTAATAATAATTGAGCCGAGTGCAAACCGCCCAGCCGTTGACGCATGTCCTGGTTGATTTGACGATAGTAGTACTGGGTGCTTTCCCAGCTCATGCCGCCTATGAGTCCAATGGTTTTCATCATCGGGGGTTAATAAAATTGGTCATCATACAAGTTGGTACCCGCGTGCAGGATAGCATTTAAACGTGGCGCAGTTAGCTTGCTAGCTGCGCCTTCTTAGCCGATAATTTACCGCATTTTGCGGTGCTCGGCGATATTTTTTACCGCAGAGCCAATATGGGTTTCACCCCTTCGTCTGGCCAGCTGGACCTGTTTTTCGCGTTCCATGAAACGCTTTCGCTGGTTATCGGATTTATGGTCGTAACAGGCAGGACAGCTCACGCCCTGTTGGTATTTTTGGTTAAGCATATCATTCTCGGAAATCGGCAAACGACAGGCGTGGCACTGATCGTAACTACCTTTTTGCAGCGCGTGATTAACGCTGACACGATTATCAAATACAAAGCACTCGCCTTGCCATAGAGATTCGGATTGAGGGACTTCTTGCAGATATTGCAAAATTCCGCCTTGCAGGTGATATACCTCTTCGAACCCCTGCTGTTTCAGATAGGCTGTTGATTTCTCGCAACGAATACCGCCGGTGCAAAACATCGCAACCTTGCGGTGTTTGCCGCTATCGAGCTTATCCGCGACGTATTGGGGGAATTCTCGGAAAGACCGCGTATTCGGAGTTACGGCATGCTTAAAACTACCGATCGCAGATTCGTAGGCATTGCGCGTATCGACCAGGGTAACCTCCGGGTCGGAAATCAACGCGTTCCAGTCAGCCGGTTTTACGTAAGTGCCAACCGACCTGTTGGGGTCGATACCTTCGACACCCATGGTAACGATTTCTTTTTTTAATTTCACCCGGGTACGATAAAAAGGCATTTCATCGTTGTAAGAAAACTTGCAACGAATATCCTGCAACCTTCCATCGGCGCGAATCCAGTCGACTAGCGAATCGATCGACGACTGGGTACCGGCGACGGTACCATTAATGCCTTCCTGGGCGAGCAGCAAAGTGCCCTTGATGTTATTTTTCAACATTGCCTGCAACAGGGGCTGGCGTAATTCCCGGTAATTATCGAGCGAGACAAAATGATAAAGCGCAGCGACGACGATGCGAGTCATGGTATTTCCTGTAGCTGGCCGGAACGTAAATCCGGTGCGTGATTTCAGAGAGGCGGTATTTTAACCCCAAAAACAAATTTCGCCAGCGGCCTGTCAAATTAATTTTGTAACTGGATCAGCACTATTTTTTGGATTTATCTGCTTTGCTCACTACTTCGATAGCCTGGCCGGAAAACTCGATCTTGTCACCGGCGCTTATTTTCTTCCGTTTTTTGGTTTCTACTTCACCGTTGACGCTGACTTGCCCATCCGCTATGACCCGTTTGGCCATGCCACCGCTGTCAGTCAGACCCTCAAATTTTAGAATCTTGTAGAGCTCTACAAAGTCTGCTTCAAGTTCGGCAATTATTTTAGATGAATCATTCATACTTGGATTATTCGTTAAGCCAGCTATTGCCTCAGCGAGTCGAGACAGATGCCAGGTCGCCCTCCGCCGCGTCGGTTGCTAGCAAAGCATATAATTTGTCAGGAGGATCGATTAATACCGACACTAAGCTTAATTGAGTCCATTTTTATCCCCCGGAGACTAATTGTAAACCGAAATAATGACAATTCGAATAGAGATGAGCGAGAATAGATGGATTAACCACCAGCAGATAAATTATGATCCAGTGGTACCCCGGCCACATGCACAAGGCAAAAAAGGAATTTCTGAAAATTTTGCCTCAGGCCGATCTCGTCATCGAAGTACTGGATGCGCGCATTCCGTTCAGCAGCCAGAATCCGCTGCTCGGGCAATTGCGTAAAGACAAGCCCTGCATAAAATTGCTTAATAAAAGCGACCTTGCCGATAAAGCAGTGGTATCAAGATGGCAGGCTCAAATGGAGCGGGATAGCTCGGTCAAAACCCTGGTGTGTAATCATGGCGACGTATTAACGCGTAAATTACCCGAGTTGTGTCGGCGTATGATTCCGGCTCGTAAAAATCGATCGAGCATGATCTACGCACTGATTGTTGGCATTCCTAACGTTGGAAAATCAACCTTGATCAACAAGCTCGCTGGCCGCACCGTTGCCAAAACCGGTAATGAGGCAGCATTAACGCGCATGCAGCAACGCATAGAAATCAGCACTGATTTGATGCTGATCGATACGCCCGGGATGTTATGGCCGAAAATTGAAAATGAAAATAGCGGTTATCGACTTGCAGCGACCGGCGCTATTCGTGACACTGCGATTAATTTACAGGAAGTCGCCAGCTTTATTGCCGAGTTTCTGTTGGCGCACTACCCTGATATCACCCTGCAACGTTATGCATTGGAGGCAATCCCGAATACCGATTTGGAACTGCTTGAGGCGATTGCAAGAAAACGCGGTTGTATCGTATCCGGTGGCAGAGTTGATTATGAGAAAGTCTCGCGCCTGTTAGTTTCCGAGTTACGCAATGGCGATCTTGGCGGTGTTTGCATGGAAACGCCTGAAATGCTCGAACAGGAACTGGCAGCACTGGAAATTTTAAAGGCGCAGAATTTAGCAAAGTTAGCCGCTAAAAAAGACGCCAGGCTAGCCAAAAATAAGTGATTGGAAACCGGAGTTGTGAAAGTTATGTATATCCGTAAAGCAGTCTTGTCTGATAGTAAAGCCCTCGCCGATTTTAATACGAGTATGGCTAAGGAAACCGAAGGTATAAATTTAATTCCTGGGGTAATAGGTTCGGGTGTAGAAGCCATGATCAACAATCCGCAAATGGGGTTTTATCTGGTGGTGGAGGACGCTGGGAATATTCAGGCCTCGTTGATGGTAACCACCGAGTGGAGTGACTGGCGCAATGGTCTGTTCTGGTGGATTCAAAGCGTGTATGTTAACCAGCAATACCGACGCCAGGGGCTTTATCGACAACTCTACCAGCATGTAAAAAGCCTTGCTGAAACCGATAGTCAGGTTTGCGGTTTCAGGCTTTATGTCGAACACGATAATCATATCGCACAAAAAACTTACCGGTCTCTTGGAATGGAAGAGACCGGTTACAAGCTGTATGAAGAATTAAAACCGGATACCGATTATCTCGGGGGTTAAATTTATGCCGTGGTATCTAGTGCTAATCGAATCTACTCGTCGATTGTGAACGAGATTCGAAAATCTGAGCTGGAAACAGTTTTTAAACTAGTGCCGCCATTGGCGGGGTATCGTCCTGAAGATTTCCACATTAAATCGCTGCCCGGTTTTACCAACCAGAATTTCCACCTGCGAAATAACCAGCATGACTGGGTACTACGTATTCCGAAACAGGAAACGAATCAATACATCAATCGGCAGCACGAGATACACAATGCAAATCTTGCCAACAGGCTTGCGATAGCGCCGGAATGTATCTGGCGTGACGAAACTGGTTTAAGCCTGAGTATGACCCTTTTAAATTCACCCACGATAAATAAAAATAATTTAAATAATGAGAAGGTATTGAGCAATCTGGTAGTAACGCTTGGTCGATTGAATAAAAGTGAAAATAAATTTAATGTCAATGTCAATATGTCAGAACAGTTACATCTTTACTACAGGTTGATTCAACAACAGTTG
>CBDUSZ010000067.1:0-14131 GCA_965370015.1 uncultured bacterium
ACAGGTAATTAGTCAGTTTCACCAGGTCATATAATTTTTTATCCTCGATTGCCGCTGCAGGATCAGGATTGTCGATTTTGGGGAAACGTATTATTACCTTACGCCCATCGCTAATTTCCATTACATCCGTGCGAATCACAACTTCAACGCTGATTTTTGCAGGTGTCGTGGCAGCGCCACCAGCACTGCCAGGCATATTGAGTTCCATGATGGTAATGCGGGAAAATACCGCTGATACCAACAGGAAAGGCACCAGTACCACCATTAAGTTCAGAAATGCCGTGATATCGAGTTCAGGGGCATCCCTGGATCTACCATGTTTCCTTCTAATCATGATTTTTATCTACTGCTTTCTGTTCGCTTAATCGGGCTTTTCAGCTTTATCTATATCTACACCTGCAGAAAAATCACCGGAGAGAGCTGCTTCAGAAATGTCTTCTGGAGACAGGTTGGTTATTGTAATTTCAGGCGGGCCCTTATAGGCATCGCGTTTGCGTTGGGTGGTGGAGGTAATAATATTCAGCGTTTTAACGGAAGCCATTTCCAGGCTATCCACAATATCGCCGGTTCGCGACGTCAGAAAGGCATGAAAGATCAGTAACGGAATACCCGCCATCAAACCGAAGGCTGTAGTATTCATCGCGACAGAAATACTGGCAGATAACAAATCTGCTTTTTCGGCTGGGTTGGCGTTGGCTACCGCAGTAAAGGCCGCGATCAAACCCATTATGGTGCCCAGCAGACCGAGCAAAGTGCAAATGTTTGAAAACAGGGCGATGTAGGGTGTACGCTTTTCAAGCTGAGGAATAATTTCCATCATGCTTTCTTCCATGGCGATTTCAATATCATCTCTGCGCCTTACGGTACCCTGCCGTTCCAACGCCATAGCCATCAGTTTACTGATGGTAGATTTGTCGTCGTTAATGACCATTTCACGCGCTGTATCGAAATCGGCTTCCGCAAGCACCGGTTGCAACTCGTTCCACATTGTTCGATTAACTTTACGCGCATAGGTGAGTTTGATGTAACGTTCGATTGATATTGCTAATCCCAACGAAAAAACGATAAGGATTGGATACATAAACGCACCACCGGTTTGGAAGAAATCCAGCAGTACATCAAAATAACTCAGAATATCCAGACCACTCGAAGCATCCAGACTAGCTGAAGCGTCCAGACCGGTCGAGGTATCCAGACCGGTCGAGGTATCTACTTCACTCGGCGCTTCCAGGTCACCCTTTATGGCATCGTTATCATTCATTTTGAGACCCTCAATCCGTAACTATTTATCTTTGTTGATTATCAATGGTGGCTTAACTTATAAAAATTAAGCTCTCTGAGAAATACTTCTTTGTACAAGGGGCGCATGCTGTCGTCGAACAGACCAGATTGTAAACTGGTGGCTACGCCAACCTCGGAATTTTGCCACGGTACTATATAAAGTGATTTTGGCGCTTCCTGGTTACCGATAATGGAAATTCCCGATAATTCCTTTACTTTGGAATCTACTTTCTTTTCCTGCGCCATAACCGGCGTTTGCAAAATCGCCGCGGTAATAAGCGCGCAAAATATATTTCTAATTAACATAACTATGATACCCATATTAGTGGAATGCCTTTATCTATATATTAGACTTTTTTAACATAAACGTTGATTATCATTGGCTACCGCCCCGCTCTTAGTTTCACATCGGCTATCCAGATTGGAACATTCCTGTCGTCCGGATTTAATGCCAGATAATTTTCAAATTGCTCGAGCGCGCATTCGAAATCACGCATATACAAATCGCATAACACGCCCAGGTTTCTTTTTGCAGCCGCAAATTCAGGGTAGTTCGCTATTACCTTCTGGTAGGCCGCCCGTGCTTTGTTGAATTCACCGGCCTTGCGGTAAATCAGTCCCAATTCATTATTTGCAACAGGATGTAAAGGGTTAATTTTTAAGGCTTTAATTAGATTTTCCTCGGCTTGCCCGATATCACCAGTCTTGCGATAGGCGATCGCAATATTTATAAAAGGCGCTATCAAACGTTGTTCACGATTAATTACCGACTCCAGCGTTTTTATAGCCAATGCATACTCACCACTATTCATCAACACAACGGCTTGCTGAAAATCCGAATTAATTCCTGTCTCAAGCTCAATATAAGCAAGCGTTTCTACCGGTTTCGATAGCTTCACTCGCGTTACTTTTTCGACACCTTGTTGCAACTGCCCGCCTGCGCAGGAGAATAACAACAGACAGCCGAACATCAGTGCCAAATTTCTGGCTGTCTTTAATATGGAATCTTTAGGCATTCCTTTAATAATCATGTTATCCCTCCACCTGCGTGGATTGTGAAGAGGTTTTTTTGGAAAGTTCTTCGGGTATTGTCTCAGCGAGTATTTCCCCATCAGAAACAGCCTGATCAGGTGTTTCTTTAACCACTGCTCCGATTTGTTTTGGCGGCTGTATCAATATTATTACACCGCTTTCCTCTTCCGTTTTAGCATAGCGGGCCGGCGACAATACGGCCAGTTTTGCAAGACTCTTATCAATCCATTCGTTATAAATTCCGATATCCAACAGATCCATATTCTTTTCATGGACCGAAATAGCTTTATCTTCAAAGGGGTAGGCCTGCTCTTCGATAAAGAGCTCATACTGCTCCAGCTCTTCGTCATTCAGGTCTGTCGGTCTTTCCGATTTAATCAACGAGACACTAAATTCAAAGTATATTTCAGCAAGATAAAAGGTTGCCGCTGCAGTGACATCTCCGACCTGATAATCGACCAGGCGCGCGAATGTATCTATGGCTATACTCATTCGCTCTTTCTTTTTAGCCAGGTTCTGTTTGAAGGGTTTTACCAGGGCTACGCTCGCAAATGCTTGCCATTTGGGTTCTGCCAGTACTAATGAAGCATGGGCGGCAAGAAATCGAGTCCGATCCGTGCGACTAGCGCCGCCTGTAGCATCGGTTTCAATAATTTTTTCAAGCTGGGCCAGGTAGTTACTGCGATTTCCCCGTTGCTGATAAATATCAGCCATTTTCTGGCGTATCTCGATAGCCTCCTCGATCGGTTCGGGGAAATAGTCCACCAGCTTTTGATAATCCAGTAGAACCCGGTTTACTGCCCCGGCTTTATCATATAGATCCGCCGCCTGGTACAATGCTTCGCGGCGCAGCCCGACGTCATCCGGGTTTTCTTTTTCTATACGTTCGAATTCTGCCGCTGCCTGCAGATAACGGCCATTTTCCTTGTAAACAATCGCCAGCTTCTTGGTGATATCATGCAGAAATTCATGCTCTGGAAAGCGCTTTCTGAAGCCCTCAAGTATATTCGCAACATTCTGCCACTGCTTTAGCACCATCAGTGAAGCTGCAGCATCGTATTCGGCTGTTGGTCGAATTTTTGAGTTAGGTGCGACTTTTGCGACCCGTAGGAAAAGATCGGCAGCTAATTGATGATGTTCCAGTTTGAGCGCCTGTTCACCCTGCTTATAAACGGATGCGGCCAGGTTTTCGGTAAGCGACTGGTAACTCTCGTCGTTGATATCGGTGAGTATCAGGGTCTCGCTATAGGCATTTTCCGCAGCCTCGTAACTGGCCATATTAAATGAAGAATGAGCCACTACCATCCACGCAGAACGCAGTAATTTTCTGTCGGCATTGGGATATACCTCAATAGCACGTCGGCCATACACAATGGCACGTTCGAAATCCTCAAGTTCATACAGGTCATCCACTGCGGCGACAAGTACCACGGTCGTATGTTTATGATCGGGGAAGGCTTCGAAGAAGCGAATTGAACTACGCACCGTTTCACGTTTGATATGGCTCCGCTGCGACTGATCGGCCACCTTATAGTGTTCACGATACGCATAAACAGCTGCATAACCGGCGCTGGCGGATTCAGCATGGGGCGGATAATTATAGGCGGTTTGTTCATATTCCGTCGCAGCATCGAAAAAATCTTCATGCTCGAGCAGTAAACCAGCCAATTGGTTATTCAAGCCAGGGGTCGATATTTCTTCGCGGAAAGCTACCAGAAATTCGCGATACCAGTAGATTGCCTGCCGATAATTTTCTTCCTTTTTCTGCGCCAACTTTTTGTTCTGGTACAGGGCGTGATAATGATTCGCCAGATCCGTCAGGTTATTCTTCATAAAGGCGAGAACACTGGGATGCTCATTAATATCGAAATAAGTCCAGTAACTGGAATCGAGGCTGTAGGATTTTGCAAAGGACTTCTTGGTCTCTATGACTAGTTTGGGAAAACCGCCCTTACCGTAAATTTCAATAATACGGATACTGAAGTAAGGTGATTCACTGGATAGTGGGTTTTGATCTACGAACGTCTGATACGACGCGGTTGCGTCCGCAAAGCGCCGTTTTGAAAAATAATATTCACCCAGATGACTATAGATACTGGCTTCATATGGTCGATGACCGTATTGATCAAAAAACTCTACTATTGACCTGGGGCCGTCAAGATAGGAAAAGCTGAAACTGATAACCCGATAGGTATCTTCAACACGTTTTTTTTCTATCTTGCTAACGATATTATCGAGTTCAAAGCCATTATCAATTTTATAATCGAGCATCTTAATAAAAGGCTTTAGTGCCTCATCATACAATTCCTGCTTGAAAAATGACCAGCCCAGCTTATAAAGCGCCAATTCATAGAATTCCGACCCTTCTCCGCCAGCAACAACAGCCTGATAGGATTCCTCGGCATCCAGGTATTTTTTGCCTGAGAAATAATACTCCGCCAGGCGGAACTGTGATTCATCGATATGACGAGATTCGGGGTACTTCGCGATCAACAGTTTGATCGTGTCCATCGCGGCATCCACCTGTCCCGTCTCTTCATAAGCACGCGACAATTGATAGACGACCTGGTCATTACGCTCGAATAATGGGTATTTCTTCAGCAGGTTTTTATAAAGCTCGATAGCTTCCATTGCACCGACAGTCTGCAAATCCTGTCCTGCCTCGGCAGTCTCGCCCTGCGGCAAATCAAGCTGCTGCTTTGAGTCGCCGAGTTTGATATTTTCACCTGCGCGTTGACCGAATGCATTTTCACCTTCACTGACATTCGCAATAGGACCTCCCTCCTCAACGATACTTTGCTGCGTGGAAGCGATTCCAGCAGCAGGCACCGAGACAGTATTCGGTGATTCCATCGCAGTGTTTTGCGTTTCACTATTGGTGACGGGTTTTAATTTTTCCTTCACGGAGGACTGAGCAACTACTGCTTCGCTGTCATCAGCTACTTGTGCTTCCGTTTGTCTGAACTGTTGTTCATCGTCGTATTGCTCTTTCTGGATTTTCAGGTCAGCCAGGCGACGTAGTGCTTCCGGTGTCATTTCGGTTTCAGGCGTATTCCTTAAAAAATCGTCATAACTTGCCAGGGCCTTTTCCAGGCTATGCGTGATTTTTTCATCCATTACCTTAAACTCGACATCTTTCAGGCTAGCCAGTGTCCCACCCGTTTTCGGTGAGGCACATGAGTTCAGCAGCCATAGGAGTACAAAGGCGAGTGCAACCTTAGCGGGAAAAGCGTGTTTATATATTCGTGAAGACATCAGTTACTCGACTTTTCTGCCAGAATTGACGAGTCATTGGACCTATTACCATTTTCCGCTGACGGGATCGATTGCTGAAATATCTGCGTTTGTTTTTCACTCTCAAGCTGCTTCAGCTTTTCCTCTTTCAGTTGTTTCTGCTCCTCAATCTGATTCTCCAGTTCAATCTTGTTCGACCGGTCATAACTTTCTGCCAACGCGAAACGGGCCTTGATCTGGTAGTCTTCCAGACGTTTGCGGCGAACATCGAGTTCATTTACCGCCATGGCTTCAAGCAATTTTCCCTGCCTGGCCATAACTCCTTTCAACTTTCGTTGTGCCGCAATCAGTCCCGTTCTGAGTCTCCTGATGAGAGCCTGGTAACCCTCATAACTCTGCGTGGCAGCCTGGCGGGTGCGAATAAAAGAGTAATAACGAGTGTTGAATTCCTCGATCATTTCATCCAGTGAAGCCAGGTGATTGTAGGCGTTAGTCAGGCGTTCATCATATTCACCGTGTAGACGCCATAACAGCAGCCCTCGCAAGCGCTTAACGCGATGAATCAGATCGTCACTCACCTGCCCCGGGTGGTCAGCTATATACTGCTCGAAAGCCGTTAACTGATCTGATGCCATGCGCTCGTCTGCTGTGGCCAGATAATCCGGGCGGGGTACGATCAAGATGTTCTCAATTATTTTTGCCAGGCTTTTTCTTTGCTCCAGACGCAGTTTTGCCCTGCCATCGATTTTTTTGAACCTCCCCTCCACCTCGGGTAATAAAGGTTCCTGGTAGGCCCTGCGTATATCAATCATTTGCTCGAATACCTTCAGATCAGCCAGCCATTTTGTTAGGTGTTTTCCCAGTGCGGCTAGATCTTTATAGTTTTTATATGATGTCTGAAAATCATTCGATGCCATCAGGTCCAGGATGTAGCGGGTTTCTGGTGAATCGGGCAATTCACGCAAATTAACCACCCAGTTCTGGTCTTGCTTCGATTGTTCATCCAGCAGCGCTTGCAGAAATTTTCCTGCACGAATAGACTTTATAGAGGCATCAAGCCTGGAAATTTGATAGGCAAATACATCCATCGCCTGATCATACATATTGGCTGATTTACCATAAGCCTCTAATTTACTATAGGCATAAGGTACGGCCATGAACGCTTCCTGTACCGAGTAATTGGTTCTCTCCCTTTCATGCAGAACACTCCAGGGTACCAGCGCCCGATCATAACGTCCCAGGGCGGCTGCAGCCCAGCCCGCACCCAACAGAGCATTGTTTGAGTAAGGCCCATCCAGTCGGACCCTCTGAAAATAGGTTTGCGCCAGCTCCGCTTTGCCAAAGTCCAGCAAACGATAAGCGAGTTTCAAATTGGCTTTATCCTTGAGCGCCAGCAGATCATTGCTGCGGGTTTCAAGCCGACCCAACTCATCTAGAAGCTTAAGTCCTTCGCCCTCCTGTCCTGCCTGCATGAAGGCCATACCCAGGTTATAAAGTACGTAACCTTCCAGCATCTTTTCGCGTCGCAGTGACTGGAGAATTTCCACCGCACTGGTAAATTGCCCGGTGCCAATACTGGCCAGAGCACGCAGGTAGTCAACTTCAACCCTGAATTTTTCCGGCTCCTTGCCTCTGAGTTCTTCGGCAGACTTACCCTGATACTTCGCCATATCGACTTCATCACGAATCAGGTCGAGCGCATAAAGCGTGCCTGCCGCATCATCCTTACGATAATACATCCGCGCCAGTGCAAGCGCCGCCTGATTACGTGTCGCGAGGTCTATACCACTACCGAGAACAGCCTGTATGGCTTTTCCCGCGCGCTTGTCCATGCGGTACTGTAGCTCGATATCGCCGACCGAGAACTCGGCCTGCCCTAAATTCAGAAATAGCGGATCGAGATCAGACTCATCAACACCATAATGCAGCTTCAGTTCGGTATCGAGCCGCGCCAGAGCCTCAAAATGCTTATCCTGATAGGCATAATACAGTGCCTCTCCGAAATACAGATCACGCAGCTCGACATTTTTCAACCCACTTGCTGCATGAGCCGACAGGCTGACGAAAAAAGCAGCGCCGAACACTACATTACGTAACAACATGATTTACCAGTCTTGAAAGCTGATCGTTTGATCTGCCGAGTTGCCGCCGGTAATTCTAATTTCTACAAACCTGGGGCCGACAGCCTTGTTAACAATGAAGTTGGCGCTTCCCTGGAATTGGTTGCCAGAAGCACTCCGAGCGATGAAACTGGCCTCCAGCGGGTGGTCTCCAGCGCTGATATTACCCGTATAAATGCGCTGCACCCCACCGAGTCTCAAAGCCTCAAGTTCTTTAAACGTGTACAAATACTTGGCGACCACCTTGTCGTCCAGTTTGATCTGCATGGCATCGAGGGTAAATGCCTCACCAGAGTCCAGAGAAACAAACAGAGAAACCTGGGTATTGGAGGGGAATAGTAGTTTTTCTTCGAGCAGACTGAGCTCTGTGGCCAGCCCAAGCACGTCCTCTTTGATGTCCTGAACCTGTTCGTCCAGTCCTTTGATTTGTTCTTTAGTCACTTCAGCCGTCCATGAGGAAAAAGGCAGGACACTCATCGCAAGAATAGTAACCAGGAATGAAATTCGCTTTAAGGATATTTTTGGCATAACTTCCACTTCGGAGATTCAATAACACAGGCATACAGCTTTGCTGATACCTGATGTCTATTTATTCGCTTTAATTAAGGCCAATTGTAGTCGGTATTTACAGCTTTATAAGCCAAATAATTCCTAATTCCTTAATCCAATATGTGTAGCTCATAGAGGCTTGAGCCACTTTGCAAAGTAAGCAGATAAGATTCTGTTGGTGATCCCCCTCGAAAAATAGAGGTGACTTTTATTTTTAGTAATACTGTTAAGTAGCACTATCAATTTATTAAGTTGCTTGTTTTGTTAATTTACAATGGCTTATTAATCAAGTTATGTTCCCGCCGTCCCACCAATTCCAGGTATTACTAAAATTATCAGGGGCTTAGATAGTTCCTGATATTTCCTTATTTTTCCCAGCTAAATAGTCTCCTAAGCCCTGTCCTGGATGGTCTGAATGAATATGGCACATGAGAAATTCAGAATTTTGGACTAGAATCGAATTTTCTTTGCGCTTAAGCAGGTAGCCTGGTACGGAAACATGGCTGATTCACGGCTCAAACGATGGCTCTATGGCATACGCCGATTTTTTCAGCAGACCCTGTTGGGCCGTGCGCTGGCATTTGCCAGTCTGCCGCTACTGATCCTGGCCATTGCCTTTTACGAACCCCACTACCAACCGCCAATCTTCGACGCCCAGGTGCACTACAACGAGGAGTCCTGGAAGCGGGTGCGAGTGGAGGCCATCATGAACGGCGTCGAGGAAATGAACATCCCATGGTTACTGGTCGGCAGTACGCCCAACCTGGGGACCTGGAAACTGTGGCAGGCTGATCCGGATCGGGTCATTCCCATGCTAGTGCCGTATGACACTCGCGAGGACCGTTTTTACTGGTACGAAAATCCTGCCATCATTGAGTTCCTCGAATACGAATTGAATACCCGCCCCTACCGAGGCATCGGAGAGTTCCATCTTTATGATGCCCAGGCGGACTCCAATGTTGTACGCCGCATGGTCGAGCTGGCGGTGGAACGCAAGCTGGTTCTGCATGCCCGATCCGATCCAGCTGCTTTGCACAAGTTGTTTCGCATGGGGCCCTCGCTGCGTATTCTGTGGGCGCATGCCGGGGTCGATGCAGAACCGGACGTAATCGATAAGATGCTGGGGCGTTATCGAAACCTGTGGGTGGAGATTTCACACCGCCGCGATATCGCCCCGCGCGGCAATCTGAAACCAGAATGGGAAAAGCTGATGCTGCGCTACCCGCTCCGCTTCATGCTCGGCAGCGGCACCTACAGCAGCTACTACTGGTTCAAGCTGCGCACCTACGTGGCCGACTATCGAGATTGGCTGCAGCATCTGCCGGCGGAAGTCGCCGAGCGCATCGCCTATCGCAATGGGCTGGAACTGTTCCTGATGGAATACCCCCCGATGTCCGACATTGTGTTGAAAAATTGAGCGCCTGGTTCTGGTACTGGGACTAGAATGCGGGATAAAAGACCTACAACCCACCTGGAGGCCAGCAGTACCATTAGATCGAGACATAGATTTGTCTACCCCTCCCCAAAGGCACACAAATTCTGGATCGACTGCTGAAACTGTTTAGACCGCATGATATGGCGCAGAAAGACCTGTGCCCCCTATTCAGGGAATCAGTGTATCCCGTCAGATATTTAGTCGGGTCTGTGATACGCTAGGGTCGTATGCGTGGAAACGCGCATATTAAGGTAATCAGGGGAGTCATGGCCAGATTAGGACCATGGCTTAGCCAACAACTCTAGTACCTACTAATTTTGTACTAATCATTTGAGGAGGGTTTAGCCATGCCCAACAATAAAGTTTTAATTCCGCTAAATCAATCCGATCTTAGCCAGAAAATACTACCTTATGTAGAGACATTTATTTCTCCTAACGAGAATGACTTAATCTTATTTTATATAACCAAACCCCCTAGTGGCGCTGGTTTTGGCCAACCTGACCTGAGGGCTGGTTATGCGCCGATGCCCGGCGATAAATCGGTGAGACCGACGCTCCACCCTATTTACGCTACGCAGCAAGAAGATAGCATAAGGGCCCATGTCGAGACCGAGCTGATGCCAGTCACTAACCGTCTCAAGGAGGCGGGCTATCATGTTTCAATTTCGGTGGGTTTCGGCAAAAATCAAATCGATGGAATTTTGCGTGTAATCGACAAGAGTAAAATCAATCTGGTGGCCATGTCTACCCGTGCCCGTGTGGGCGTAACACGCTTCTTTTTTAGAAATATTGCAGATACCCTGGCGCAAAAAGCAAATATTCCCGTGTTGCTGATAACTCCTCCTGAAGATTAACTTTGCCGGCATCTAGCCTTTCTGGTGCTATCGTAGTTACCGGTAAAAGCTTTGATTAATTAAAGAAATCACCAGGTATTTTAACTCTCACCAAGACCTGGGCCAGGTAGATGAATTGGCCCTATTTACATGAGTTACCCTGTTAATGACCTTTAATGTTTTGACCGCAGAATTTCTGCATGAGACCAATACCTTCAATATTTACAAGACAGGATTGTCTTCATTTGAAGCTGATACCTTTCTAGTCGGGGATAGCCAGATATTGGATCGTGCTCAGGCTAACACTGGCCTCGCGGGATGTATCGACTGTAGACGCAAGTTTGACTGGAATATGACTCATGCCATCAGTGCTCATGCCGGGCCATCGGGACCAGTAACCACCGAGGCATTTGAGCACATCGTTGGTTTTATTCTCGATGCTGCGCAGGCCGAACAACCCGACGGTGTCCTCCTGGTCTTGCATGGCGCCATGGTTCCCGAATTTTGTGAGGATGGCGAAGGGGAGCTGCTGGTGCGACTGCGCGATGTGATTGGCCCAGATGTGCCGGTAGCCATCACGCTCGATCTGCATGCCAATGTCAGCCTGAAAATGTGTGAGTTGGCGCAAATCATCGTATCCTATAAGACCTATCCCCATATCGATATGCGTGAAGCGGCCTGTCACGCAGGTAATATCCTGCAGCGCACGATGCAGGGAGAAATTTCTCCCCGCACACTACGTGCCCATCGCCCGATGCTCTTTGAGTCGAATGGTGGTCGAACCGACATTGGTCCGATGATCGACAGGATATCGAGCGCCCGGGCTTATGAAACCGAACCGAACGTATTTGCCGTCAGCATTAATGCCGGTTTTGAAGGAAGTGATATTCTCGAGATCGGCCCGACGGTACTAGTCACCTTTCAGGGTGACTCGGCTGCCCACCAGGCCTTCGCAGAAAATATCGCTGACGATATCTGGGCACGAAGAGGCGAATATCTGAATACTTTTTACAGTGTCGAATCAGCAGCCGATATCGCCGTCAAATATACCGGTAACGCCCCCCTGATTATCGCCGATTACGCAGATAATCCTGGTGGCGGTGCTTATGGTGACTCAACAGATCTTCTTGGTGCCCTGTTGCAAAAGGGTCTATCAAACGCCTGCTTTGGCCCCATCGTTGACCCGGAAGCTGCTCGACAGCTACATGAACACGATGAAGACCACACAGTTACCCTCGACGTTGGCGGTAAAACTGATCCCTACTTCGGCGGGAAACCATTGAAACTATGCGGAAGCATCCGCCTATTGAGTGACGGCGTCTGCATTGGCGACGGCCCAATGATGGGTGGACTGGAAATGAACTATGGTTTGACCTGTGTGCTGCAGGTGGATGGTATCTCCATCCTGATCGTTAGCGAACCAATTCAAATGTACGATCTACAACAATTTCGTTGCTTTGGTATAGACCCAGCCGAAAAAAAGGTCGTCGGACTGAAATCCATGCAGCATTTTCGCGCCGCATTCGAACCAATTGCAGGCAAGGTTATTGTTTGTGATAGCGGGGCGCTTTGTACGCCTGACGCCACGAAACTGCGGTATCGAAATGTGCAACGCCCGATTTATCCGCTTGATAAGGATATGGTACTGTAAGCATTTAAACGCTTAATACTTTCATGCCACGTGAACAGTCAACCTGGTCAGGTCTTTCATATAGGTAAAGAAGCGCTGCTTAGTTTCATTCCAATATTCGCGAATGTCTCCCTGTTTTCAGATCGTACTAGCGGGCTTGCACCAACCATCATCACCACACCATCACCAGGAGAGCGTAATTCAAGTCCGCTGTTTAAACCTATTGCTATCAGATCACCTTTTTTGATGGACCTGAAATTATCCAGCCGCTGCTGCGAATAGTTTTTTTGCGCCAGCCGGCTCAAAGCTTGTCTGGCCTTATCCGACCATCCTGTCATAGCGTTCGCGCCACGCCAGTCGCGTATTAAAACAAAGATATCCTTTTTCGCCTCTTTCAGGGTTTCTTCGTCAAGATTCGAATAATCTTGCGGCTTTACATCCGGGTGATATAACGCACTGGTTTCCACATAATAGTTGCGCTCGATATCTGTTGACCCCTCGCCTGCTATATCATCCTCCGGCTCCATTGCGATGACATTTTTTAACCAAATCTGCGTGTGCGAGTCCGCGGCATCGAATGACGCTGGATTTGCACCAGCGCCATTTTCAACCAGGACAGGCATGTTAGCTGAGTCCACATCAACAATGGAGCGAATCGACTCGACCCCGTTATACGGGCCGGGTTTCCACACAATATAATCACGAATGGGGAGATTTTTGGTCACACCTGTGGCGTTTATGCGGCTAATGATAGCTTCTGGCGTTTCACCTTCTTGCATGAACATCGTCACCATTGGCGCGGCATCGGTGGAGGTGTTGTGGAGATCAAGGATCCTGCCTTTTGTCGGTTGTAAAATATACCTGAGAATTTGGAACGCATGGCGCTCGAAATCATTACTGATTTCTTTAGTCAGAATATCAAATGGAATTCTATTGTAATTATAATGATCCTTCGTAGTGTTGAAGGAACTCCATAATTCCGCTGAAATATTTTTTGCGTCTATCACCGTATCAATAAATTCCAAAGCGCGTTTAATTTCGCCTGTGGCAACATAAATATTCCCGCATTCTGGTCTTTTAGCATTTAACCAGCGCGCATGAAATTTCAACAGCGCGTATACACCGGACATTTCATTCATATGTATGCCACCGAGAATGGCAACCGTTGGACC
Source organism: uncultured bacterium (assembly GCA_965370015.1). GTDB lineage: Bacteria > Pseudomonadota > Gammaproteobacteria. Next base: position 13,287 of record CBDUSZ010000067.1, read on the forward strand.
TGCGGTACCGGTTCCATAACAAAGAGCACCGGGAATAACCTGATTGTGCCCATCGCGGACGGCAGAGACTCCATCGAATTTTCGTTCAGCCATTTCGGGGTTGGCAAGCAACTGTAAATGCTGTCTGACCGCTGTTAGCTTTATCCTGAGTTCTTCAACTATTTTGATCATCGATCAGACACCCGCTCCAGCAAACAATCACTATCTAAATTGTGTGCTCCGCACCCTACACCTCTAATTAGTCGTTAATCGGTGTTATCTCCCAGGCGAAAGTCGGTAAGAGCCGCTTCGGCATTCTCCATGCGCCAGGTCAACATTTTCCTGGTGTACTCTAGCACCCTGCGCTGGTAATCCGCATCGTTGGATCGATCGATATACTCATCAGGATCGTCTTTAAGATCGAAAAATAGCGGGGGAAGCCCGGCGAAATGAACATATTTGTATCTTTCACCACGGGTGATGCTAACCATGCATTTACTCTTGTCTAATCCCAGAGGCGGATTGGTTGCATATCCCTGGGGACTCCTTAAATCAAACTCGGCATGGTATTCCTGACGCCAGTCATCTGGTTGCTGGCCGCGACAGAAAGGTAACAGAGAATGCCCGTTACATTGGGCTGGAATATCCTGGTCAACCCAATCGAGAATGGTCGGCATGATGTCGATGCTTTCGGTGAATGCCTCGACCTGGGTACCCCTCGACTGATCTGCCGCAGTCGTGGGATCACGTACTATCAGGGGAACGTGAAATGCCTGATCGAAGTAACAGGATTTGGATAGCATCCAGTGATCGCCCTGCATGTCGCCATGATCAGAGGGGAAGATAATCAGGGTATGGTCATAGGC